>CAVJQJ010000177.1:0-3881 GCA_963651715.1 Anaerovoracaceae bacterium | reverse complement strand
CATCGTAACCGTAGATAAACACGCAAATACATCTGGTGCATCGATTCCACTCGCAATCGATGCAGGCGTTCGTGATGGACGCATCAAGCCAGGTCAGAACATCCTGATGGTTGCCATTGGCGGTGGGCTGACATTTGGCGCAGTACTGGCAAAAATGTAATCTGAAAATTAGGTGAAACAGGAAAAAATATGGCTAAATTCGCTTTTGTATTCCCGGGACAGGGCTCTCAGGCGGTCGGCATGCTCAACGGCTTTGCCGGTAATGTGGCAGTTCAGGAAACTGTTGCAGAAGCATCTGAAGCACTCGGCTTCGATATCGGAAAAATGATTGCTGAAGGTCCACAGGAAGACCTCAATCTCACAGTCAATACCCAGCCGGTCCTGCTGACTACCTGTGTCGCATTCTACCGTGCATGGATTGCTGCGGGCGGTGCAGCTCCAGCACTCGTAGCTGGTCACAGCCTTGGTGAATTTTCCGCACTCACAGCTGCCGGTGCCATCAAGCTTGCAGATGCAGTCAAGCTTGTCCGTTTCCGTGCAACTGCAATGCAGGAAGCCGTACCGGTTGGTGTAGGTGGCATGGCTGCAATCATCGGTCTGGAAGCGGAAGCATTGAAAGAGGTCTGCGCAGAAGCAGCAGAAGGCGAAGTCGTCGAACCAGCCAACTTCAACTCCCCAACCCAGATTGTCATTGCAGGCCATAAGACCGCATTGGACCGTGCATGCAAGCTCGCAAAGGCAAAAGGTGCAAAACGTGCACTGCCACTGCCAGTCTCGGCCCCATTCCATTCTTCCATGCTGACACCAGCATCCGCAAGACTGGAAGAATACCTGAAGGGCGTTGAATTCTCCGTACCACAGATTCCACTCATCAACAACGTCGACGTTGCAATCCAGAACGATCCAGCAGCCATCAAGGATGCGCTGGTCCGTCAGGTTGCCAACTCTGTCCGCTGGGTTGAAACCATCCAGAAAATGGCTGGCATGGGCATTGAAGCAGTCGTTGACTGTGGTCCTGGCAAGGTTCTCGCAGGCATGGTGAAACGTATTGAAAAATCTATCGTTGGTCACGCAATCGTTGACCAGGCATCCCTGGATGCAGCTTTGGAGGCATTGAAATAATGAAAGACCAGAATCTCGCAGGTAAAGTTGCATTTGTCACTGGCGCATCCCGTGGTATCGGCTACGCGATTGCCATGGAACTCGCATCCCGCGGTGCGACAGTTGTCGGTACTGGTCTGGATCAGGCTGGCGTGGCAGATTTTGAAAAAGGTCTTGCTGAAGTCGGTGGCAAAGGCAAAGGCATTATCCTGAATGTTGTCGACAATGAAAGCTGTAAGGCAGCTGTTGATGCCATCCAGAAAGAATTTGGATCCCTTGACATTCTCGTCAACAATGCAGGCATCACCAAAGACCAGTTTGCAATGCGCATGAAAGACGAAGACTGGAACATCCTCATCGCCATCAACCTGACCGCGGTGGCAAGCCTCTCCCGCATGGTCCTGCGCGGTATGATGCGTGCGAAAGGTGGCCGAATCATCAATATCTCTTCTGTTGTCGGGTCTATCGGCAATGCCGGTCAGACCAACTATGCCGCAGCAAAGGCCGGTGTCGAAGGGATGAGCCGTGCGCTTGCCCGCGAAGTCGGCAGCCGTGGCATCACCGTCAACTGTGTCGCACCAGGTTTCATTGATACCGCAATGACCCAGGTTCTGCCGGATGAAGTCAAGCAGACACTCATCAGCCAGGTGCCGCTCGGCCGTCTGGGCAGCGCACAGGATATCGCCAATGCAGTCGCATTCCTGGCATCACCTGATGCAGGCTATATCACCGGCAGCGTTCTGCATGTCAATGGTGGCATGTTCATGAACTGATGATGGTGAAAAAAGGAAAGAATTTAGCTTTAAATGTAGTCCACTGATACGGTAAATTGACCTATGCAGTGAAAAAAACGGCGCAAAGCTGTTAAAATGCGTCAACTTAACTTTTGTTTTTTTAATAACTGGAGCCAAGAAATGTCTGAGGACATCGTAAATCGCGTTAAGAAAATTGTTGCTGATCAGCTGGGTAAACCAGAAGCAGAAATCAAACTGGAATCTTCTTTTGTAAATGATCTCGGTGCTGATTCCCTGGATACCGTTGAACTCGTTATGGCACTCGAAGACGAATTCGAAATCGAAATTCCTGACGAACAGGCTGAAAAGATCACCACTGTTCAGCAGGCGGTTGATTTCGCAAAAGCACAGATGGACAAATAAGTCCTCGTTGAGTTACTGATACAGGGAGAATACCTTGAGCCGAAACGGACAACGCCGGGTCGTCGTTACCGGGCTGGGATGTATTTCACCAGTTGGCAATACTGTCGCAGATATGTGGTCTGCAGTTACTTCCGGTAAATCAGGCATTGCACTGATTACCAAGTTCGACGCATCCGCATTCAGCACCAAGTTTGCTGGCGAAGTCAAAGACTTCGATCTGGAAAAATATATTCCAGGTAAAGAATCACGCCATATGGACACCTTTATCCACTACGGGATGGCAGCAGGTATCCAGGCAATCGAAGACAGTGGTCTTGTGATCACCGAAGAAAATGCTGATCGAATCGGTGTCAACATCGGTTCAGGTATTGGTGGTCTGCCAATGATTGAAAAAACCCACGCAGAACTGGAAAAACGCGGTCCACGCCGTGTCAGCCCATTCTTCGTACCATCTTCAATCATCAACATGCCATCTGGTTTCCTCTCCATCCGTTATGGACTGAAAGGACCTAACCTGGCTTGTGTCACCGCATGTTCCACTGGTCTGCACTCCATCGGCTATGCAGCACGTACCATCGCATACGGCGATGCAGACGTCATGGTCGCAGGTGGTGCGGAATCCACCATCTCCCCACTGGGCGTTGGCGGCTTCGCAGCGGCACGCGCACTTTCTTCCCGTAATGATGATCCAGCAACGGCATCCCGCCCATGGGATAAGGACCGTGATGGTTTCGTCATGGGTGAAGGTGCTGGTGTTCTGGTTCTCGAAGAATACGAACACGCGAAAGCACGTGGCGCCAAGATTTATGCAGAACTTGCTGGCTTTGGTATGAGTGCTGACGCACATCACATGACTGCTCCACTGGAAGACGGTAGTGGTGCAAGCAAATGTATGTTCAATGCCATCAACGATGCAGGCATCAATCCTGATCAGGTCAACTACATCAACGCTCACGGTACATCCACCCCACTGGGCGATAAGGCCGAAACACTGGCAGTCAAACGCACACTGGGCGACGCCGCTAAGAAGGTTGTCATCAGCTCTTCCAAGTCCATGGTTGGTCATCTGCTTGGTGGCGCAGGCGGTCTGGAATCTGTCATCACTGTTATGGCAATCCATAAACAGGTTGCACCTCCAACCATCAACATCTTCAATCAGGATCCTGATTGTGATCTGGACTACTGTGCGAACACCGCAAGAGATATGCGTATCGACTACGCAATGAAAAACTCCTTCGGTTTCGGCGGTACCAACAGCTCACTGGTCTTTGCTAAAATCTGAGACTTCAGCTAGGAACAAGGCCACATTCACTGGGTGAATGTGGCTTTTTGTCATAAGAAACCCCCCAGCTAAGCTGGGGGTTCCAAAAAGCTTACAGCTATGGTGAGAAAACACCTTCAGAACTGGTAGAAAAGAAATGCGGCTAGCAACTGCAAATCGAATAAACCAGAAAGAAGGAAATCACATGAGTGGCACCAAAAGCTTATCCCATACGAAGTGGAATTGTAAGTACCACATAGTCTTTGCCCCGAAATACAGACGACAGGTCTTTTACGGAGAGAAACGTCGTGCGATAGGGGAAATCCTGAGAAAACTGTGCGAATGGAAAGGCATCGCCATCG
>CAVJQJ010000176.1:0-8306 GCA_963651715.1 Anaerovoracaceae bacterium | reverse complement strand
GAGGAATGGCGTCCAGTCATGTCCTCATCCCAGATGGCTGAAGACGGTCTGGTCTCTCCAATCCTGCAGCTGCACTGGGAAGCAAACGGCCAGATGGATTCGATTCCCGCACAGAAACGTGATGTCATGATCGAGACCATCATCAAGAACCTGAAGACCCTGTATGCAGAATTCGAGGATGTCCGCAATCTTTCCCGTGTAGACAGCCCCAATACCACACTGAACTGATTCCTTTGACAGTCAGTCATCAGTCCCAATGGCGGAAATCTTATATTTCCGCCATTTTCATATCCATCAGCCATACCCTCGAATGATAGAATGGACCATTCCATCAGATTAACTTGAAACAACCATGCGTTATATTCCCGTCCAGTACATTGACCCTGTCTTCCGCCCACCAAGCGAAGCCCGTTCCCTGATCCTTCAGGTCACAAACGGCTGTAGCTGGAACAAGTGCACCTACTGCAACATGTACACCCAGCCCCAGAAAAAATTCTCGGTCAAATCAGAAGAAGATGTGAGACGGGAGATTGAATGGTTCAGCCAGAACTATACCGGCGTCAGCCGCGTCTTTCTGGCAGACGGGGATGTCATCGCGCTGCCAGCCCGCCGGCTCCTGAATATCCTGGACATGATCCGTGAATACCTGCCAGAGGTGACACGCGTAGCCTCCTACTGTTCCCCCCGCAATGTCACCCGTAAAACCGATGAGGAACTGAAAGCGCTGTACGACGCAGGGCTTAAACTAGTTTACGTCGGCGCAGAATCCGGTGACGACTTCGTCCTGAAAAGCATCAACAAAGGTGAGACCCATCAGTCAACTGTTGACTCCCTGAACAGACTGGCAGACGCCGGCATCAAACGCTCGGTCATGATCATCAACGGCGTCGGTGGCACAAAATTCAGTGACCAGCACGCATTGAACTCAGCTCTGCTGGCCAATAAGACCCAGCCGGAATTCCTCGCCGCACTGGTGCTCAACCTGCCCCTTGGGGAAGAACGTTTCCAGGCTGGCTACAACGGCGAGTTTGTCCGCATGGACCAGCACAAACGTTTCATCGAACTCCGTAAATTTGTCGGTGCACTCGAACTGAAATCGACCGTTTTCAGAAGCGACCACGCCTCCAACCAGCTTGTCCTGAGAGGCACACTGGGCAAAGACAAGGAACGCCTGCTGAAACAGATCGATACCGCGGTTGAGACGCCGGAACGTGCCAACCTCCGTGCAGAATGGATCCGTCCATTCTGATGGATATTCCAGACAGATCATGAACGCCGTCAGTATCATCAGCCACTTCAACATGCAGCCACATCCTGAAGGGGGCTGGTATGTCGAGACCTACCGCAGCGCCGGCACTATTCCAGCCACCGCCCTGCCATCCGGCTGGGGCGTGCACAACTGGTCAACCGGCATCCTGTTCCTGCTGGAATCCGGCGACTGTTCCCATTTCCACCGTATCCGTCAGGATGAGATGTGGCACTTCTACCTCGGGGGACCGATGCGGTTGGCAATGCTGCATCCCGACGGGAAATATGAGGAAATCATCATGGGTCAGGACATCCTCGCAGGACAGTCCGTCCAGTTCACCGTACCAGCAGGCGTCTGGTTCGCCGCAGCCCCCTGCGAAAACACAGACTACACCTTTGTCGGCTGCACCGTCGCGCCAGGATTTGAATTCTCGGATTTCGAGATGGCAAAGAAACAGGACCTGCTCAGACAGTTCCCCCATCAGGAACAGGCTATCCAGACATTCAGCCTCGACTGACACATCCCCAGCCCTTCCTGCAGAGAAAATCAATCTAATGTAGACTGAAAGAGACATTGTCCCGATTGCGGATGCCTGTTTAAAGCGCAGAAGGTCATTGTCCTCATCATCCATTGCTCCCTGTCGGGCTGCCAATGGATTTCATTCTTCAGATAACAGATGGATTAAGGAGCATTGATGAAAAAATTATGGATTGTTGCAGCATTAGGGCTCGGCATGATGATTTCCTCGATTCATGCACAGAACAGTCACCAGATTCCTCAAGAGGAGCTGCAGAACGCTGAATGGAGCGTACTGAAAGAGAAGCAGGACAAGACCGTTTACTACCGTACGCAGGATGCAAACAGCAGGAAAGGCGTCTGGATCAAAAAGGTCGACAACAAAGGAGAGACTGAATACAAATACTTCAAGACCGACTGCTCAGGAGAAAATCCTGTCGTGAAAGACGCTGAAATTGAAGTCAAAAAAAATGGCCGTCTGGAGCGTGAATCATCAGACAAGATCATCAGAAAAACCGGCAAGGCAAAAACAATCCGCAACCTGATCTGCGGAGCGTGATTATTCTCCGGGCACTGATTGTATCGAGAAAGCAGGAAATCACCAATTTCAGTGCAGAAAAAAGAAAAGCCGTTGAACAAGTTCAGCGGCTTCAAGCAACTGGTTGCGGGGGCAGGATTTGAACCTACGACCTTCGGGTTATGAGCCCGACGAGCTGCCAGACTGCTCCACCCCGCGTCTGGAAAGATTAAATTATAGCAATCTCTTTTTAAGAGTGCAACAACATTCAGCAACTTTGTAAAACATCATGAAACAATTTTGTCCTGATGTCGCTTTTATCTGGCACTTTTCTGTGACACCGGGCAAAGTCGCGCCCTTTTTCCACCAATAGCATAGAATACAATCTTGGCATTCATGCCGGTTTTGTTTCATTGCTTTCCAGATAATCATGAATTTCTGCTCCAACTGCGGTAAACCTCTGGTCCGGGAGATTCCTCCGTTAGACAACCGTCTCCGTGATGTCTGCCACGCCTGTGGCATGATCCACTATGAGAATCCCAAGATTGTTGTCTGCACCATTCCCGCCATCGAGACAGCACGGGGAACCGAGATCCTGTTGTGCCGTCGGGCGATCGCCCCTCGGGACAACTACTGGACACTGCCAGGCGGTTTCATGGAAAACGACGAGACAACTGAACAGGCGGCCGTCCGCGAGACTGAGGAAGAAGCATCCGCCTCCGTCACTGTCAAAAGACTTTTTGCCCTGATGAACCTTGCCGTCTATCAGCAGGTACACCTGTTCTATCTGGCAGACATGAACAACGCCCAGTTTTCCCCAGGCGAAGAAAGCCGTGAGGTGAGACTCTTCACCGAGGACGAGATTCCATGGGACAGACTGGCATTCTCAACGATTACCCATGCGCTCCGCTTTTTCTTTGCAGACAAGAAACGGATTGCCCGTGAAGGCGGAGATTTCGGCATGCACGCAATTGACCTATCCCGATAAGGAGTTTCTCTGTTATGGCAACCTATCCTATTTTCCTGTGTCATGTCTGGTCTGTTGATGACGGCATGGAACGCATCAACAGTCTTTTTGCAGACTACTCAAGAAAAACCAAGGGTGAATTCCAGTACGAATACCACAGCGTCTCCAAAGACGATCCAGCACAGTTCCTGCGCTCAAACAAAGCCCTGTCCCAGCTGATTGAGGAACAGATGGCACAATGCTCCTGCGTTGTACTGCTCGCCGGTGTCTATGAGGAATACAAGAAATGGACGAATCTGGAATTCGATGCCGCCAGGAAACTGAAAGTGCCCCTGATTCTCATCGAGGCCGCTGACCCAAAATTCACCTCCTTCAAGGAAAAGCGCGCGGCAGCAACTGTTGTCGGCTGGAATGAGACTGAACTCTGCCAGGCGATTGAGAAACTGGCAAAGAAAAACAAAATCATCAAATAACCCCCGCGGCATCCAGCGCGGGAACCATGATGATGGGCAATGTAAAGGTTCCATGGCTTCTGCCCGATGAGGAATTTCCCGATGTCTCACAGTCCTCAACCGAAAAAGGCATCGAAGGACTGCTTGCCATCAGCCGGGAGATGACACCCGCACAGCTGGTCCGGGCCTATCGTCATGGCATTTTTCCATGGTACAGCGAAGGCTACCCCGTCATGTGGTGGAGCACATCCCCCCGCATGGTCCTGCCAACCGACCGCTTCATCATTTCCCACAGTCTGAGAAAGAAACTCAAACAGGTTCACAGAAGCATGCACAGCAACGGGCCATGGCAGGTCCGGTTTGACTCAGCTTTCGATGAAGTCATCCTCTGCTGTGCCTATACTGAACGCACTGGACAGGACGGCACATGGATCACCGGTGACATCATCAGCAATTACAGTGAACTTCACCGTCAGGGCATTGCCCATTCCGCCGAGGTTTTCTTCGAAGGACAACTGGTTGGCGGGGCTTATGGCATCAACCTGGGCAAGATGTTCTTTGGAGAGTCCATGTTCGCCCATAGAACAGACGCCTCCAAGATTGCACTGGCCTATCTGACCGCACACCTGAAACAGCAGGACGTCCAACTCATTGACTGCCAGCAGGAAACGCCCCACCTTGCCTCACTGGGAGCAGGAACGATATCACGGGAAGCTTTTTCAGCGCATCTCGACCAGGTCTGTGACCAGCCTGCGGTCACCGGCTGGCATCAGCCAGACTGCCCGTTCTGTTCCCTGCTGTCCCCGATACAATAACGTTGACGGCACTCATCTCCCGCCAACGTAAACGATTCCCTGGGATTACGTTACAATAATGAAAATTGACAGGCACTCCCGCTTAGCTGGAGAATATGCCCTTTTCTGTACAGACCATCATTAAGGCCAATCAGGGCCGAAGAGAAACAGACTCCATGATTCCTGACTTCATGTATCCCATCATCCGACCAATCCTGTTTTCCATGGATCCGGAAAATGCCCATATGTTTACCCTGTCCTCCATGCGGACAGCCGCAAAACTTGGGCTGACAGCACTGGCACCATCAATCGCGCCATTGCCACGGAAAGTGATGGGCCTTGATTTCCCGAATCCCGTCGGGCTTGCCGCAGGACTGGATAAGAACGGCTCCTGTATCGATGGCCTGGCATCCCTGGGTTTCGGTTTCCTGGAACTGGGTACCGTCACACCACGGCCTCAACCCGGCAATCCAAAACCAAGAATGTTCCGTCTGCCAGATGCAGAAGGCCTCATCAACCGTATGGGCTTCAACAACGATGGCGTCGATGTCCTCGTTGCCAACGTCAAGGCCTCCAAGTTCTACCAGCAGAAAAAAGGAATTCTGGGACTGAACATTGGCAAGAATGCGACCACCCCGATTGAACGGGCAGTCGATGACTATCTGATCTGCCTTGAAAAGGTCTACCCTGTCGCAGACTACATCGCCATCAACATCTCATCACCGAACACCAAGAACCTGCGTCAACTCCAGGGCGAATCTGAACTGGACAACCTGCTGTCCCAGATCACCAATGCCCGAGAACGCCTCACACAGGAACATGCCCGATATGTCCCACTGGCATTGAAAATCGCACCGGATATCGATGATGCGCAGACGGTCAATATCGCAGATGCCCTGATCCGCCACAAGATCGATGCCGTCATTGCGACCAATACCACCATCACCCGGGAATCCGTGAAACATCTGAAAAACGGGCTTGAAACCGGCGGTCTGTCCGGTGCGCCAGTCAAGGATTTCTCAACCCATGTCATCCGTGAACTGAAAAAAGTCCTCAGCGACCAGATTCCAATCATCGGAGTTGGCGGCATCCTCTCCGGCGAAGATGCCCAGGAAAAGATCGAGGCAGGCGCATCGCTTGTCCAGGTCCTGACCGGTATGATCTATTCAGGTCCCGGGCTGGTCAAAGACTGCATCCAGACATTGAGACGCCACGCTGCCTGATCACAGACAGGAAAAAGCCACCATGACGAGATATCATGGTGGCTTTTTTAACGGTGGAGCTTACAGCCCTTCGTCCTTCATCGCCTGCTGGACAGCAGGACGGGCAGCGACCCGCTTCTGCCATGCTGACAGCAGTTTCCACTGAGCGATGTCAATCCCGGCATACCCCAACCAGGACACAATCACAAACAGATAGACATCAGCGATGGTGAACTGCGTCCCCATCAGCCAATCCTTGCCGACCAGCTGACGGTCAAGATAGTCACACTGCTTTTTCAGCACATCCATCGCAGCCTCCTTGCTTGCTGCAAAAGCTGGATTGAAAATCGGCGTGAAATTCTTCTGGAAATCCATCGCAATGAAATTCAGCCATTCCTGGACACGGTATCTTGCCAGAGTACCTGCTGTGGGAATCAGTCCTTTTTCCGGTGCTTTATCGGCAAGATACTGGATGATGACAGCACCTTCCGTCAAAACCGTCCCATCATCGAGCTGCAGCGCAGGCACAGCCCCTTTGGTGTTGATGAGATAGTAATCATCCCCATTCGCCGTCTCCTTGGTCGCCAGATCAACCGCCTCCAGTTCAAACGGCAGACCTGCTTCGAGCAGGACAATATGGGGTGACAGCGAACAGGCGCCAGACGTGTAATAAAGTTTCATGATGCATCCCTCCAAACAGGTTGACAGTATTCTATTCATCATTATGCCACTCTATGGCGCCTTTTATATTATCCCATCGGCGTGCGTTCAGTTTTCAGTCCTTCTGTTAGAATGGATACTTGATTATTCCCTCACTAGGATCGACATCATGAAAAAAACAGCTGTTGCAATCTGCACTGCGCTCGCCCTCCTTGTCGGCTGCAAAAGTTCAACACAGGAAGGGGCAACCCATACCACACGGAAACAGCTCCTGTTGGTCTCTGATGCCATGGTCAGCCAGCAGGCGGCACAGGCTTACCGTCAGGAACTGGTCAAGGCCAACAGAGGGCACAAACTGAATGCCGGGCCAGAGGCAGAACGGGTTTACAACATCGCCAAACGGCTGATTGCCCAGGTCGCCGTCTTCAAGCCGGAAGCAACCGCATGGAAATGGGAAATCAACACCATCAACAGCAAAGAGGTAAACGCCTACTGCATGCCGGGTGGCAAAATAGTCGTCTTCACCGGCATCATCAATACCCTTCAATTGACGGATGATGAACTGGCTGCCGTCATTGGCCATGAAATCAGCCATGCACTGCGTGAACATGGCCGCGAAAAAGTTTCCCAGCAGCTGCTGGCACAGGGTGCCATCACCGTTGTCGGTGCGGTCACCCAGAGCAGGGTCAAGACCGGCATGGCAGCCATGGTCGGCCAGTACCTGTTCGCACTGCCATTCTCAAGGACTATGGAAACCGAATCCGACATCATGGGGCTTGAACTCATGGCACGCGCAGGTTTCAATCCAGACGCCGCGCCGAATGTCTGGCGCAAGATGGCGCAGCTGACCCAACAGAAACCACCTGAATTCCTGTCCACCCATCCGTCGGACAAGACACGTATCGCCGATCTTGAAAAAGCATTGCCAACCGTCAGACCGCTGTATGAGACAGCGAAAAAACAGGGTTGATTGAATAGAGAAAGGACTGAAAGATGAAAAAATGGTTTACACGTTCCGCACTGGCAGTCGCCTGTGCCGCAGCCGTGTGTGGCTGCCAGACCACCACCATGGGGGGCGCAACAGGTTCCGACCGCAGCCAGATGATGCTCGTTTCCGCAGAAGAAATGAACCAGGCCTCCCAGCAGGCATACGGCCAGCTGCTGGTAAAAGCACGGAATGCCAATGCCCTCAACCGACAGTATGTCAGCCGCGTCAAAACCATCTCCAGAAAACTGATCGGTCAGGTCGGCGTATTCAGAAAAGACGCACTCCGCTGGCGTTGGGAAGTCAATGTCATCTCCTCCAACACCGTCAACGCATTCTGTATGCCAGGTGGCAAGATCGCAGTCTTCACCGGCCTGATTGATACCCTGAAACTAACCGATGCTGAACTGGCAGCGGTGATTGGACATGAAATCTGCCACGCCTTGCGTGAACACTCCCGCGAACAGGCTTCCCAGCAGGCAGCCGCAAGCATTCCAACCGCCATCCTCGGTTCTTTCATCGGCTCTGCTGACCTCGCAAGCGGTTTAGGCAATGTCCTCTTCTCTCTCCCATTCTCCAGAACCATGGAAACCGAAGCAGATACCATGGGCATGGAACTAATGGCACGTGCAGGCTATAACCCTGAAGCCGCAGTCAATGTCTGGCGCAAGATGGCAAGCATGAAAGGTGGCGATTCCTCCGACATCCTGTCCACCCACCCTTCCGATTCCAAACGTATCGCCAATCTGGAAGCCCATCTGCCGGAAGTCATGCCACTGTATCAGAAAACCGCAGGAAAACGCCGCTGATACCATCGGGCTCCATCATGAAAAGCTACCCACCGGCATAGCCGGTGGTTCTTCATATCGCCTGTAAGGCTCTGTTACCAGCAGCGCCCTAACAGGCGCATCTAAACACTGTCATTTGCATGTCTGTTACCGGCCACCCGTAAACGGGTCTTCCG
>CAVJQJ010000175.1:0-2826 GCA_963651715.1 Anaerovoracaceae bacterium | reverse complement strand
CGGACAGCCTGACCATTCAATGTCATCGCCTCAAACATTTTCAGAAACTCTTTCAAAGATTCTGGATCCTTTGTACGTCCTGCGTAGCCTGTACCAATCAAAGCTTTTGCCAAACGGTCGGTCTTGCTGACCCGAATACGTTTGTTGTTCAGATATGCACCACCGCCTTTTGTTGCTGTGAAAAGATCATTATGCACAGGATCATAAATAACCCCCTGTGTTACAACACCGTTCTGTCTCAAAGCAATGGAGACACAGTAGCATGGGAATCCATGAATGAAATTGGTAGTCCCATCCAGTGGGTCAATAATCCAGACATTTTCACTGCTATCATTCATGCCATTGGATGCGCCAGATTCTTCCGCCAGAATAGCGTGATCAGGATATGCGGTTAAAAGAACATCTATGATTGCAGCTTCTGCAGCACAGTCAACCTCAGTGACAAAGTCATTCTGGTCTTTCTGCTCAACCTGGACCTGCTCGAGATCAAAGGACGCATGATTGATGATTGAGCCGGCACGGCGAGCAGCTTTGACAGCTGTAGTAAGCATAGGATGTTGCATAGTATCTTCGAGAAAGAATTGCATCACGATATCAACAGGTGAATCATGGTGCGATAATTATTGATTAAAAACATTCTTAGTAGAATCCGTATGTTTATTGTCATACGCAGCTTCTACCATATTTATAATATTTTAAATGAACACTCAAAAAACTGACACACCGTTTTTCCAGAGTTTACGTTTTGTTCTGGTGGAAACCAGCCATCCAGGAAATATCGGCTCTGCGGCTCGAGCCCTCAAGACTATGGGATTCAACCAGTTGGTTCTCGTCAGCCCCCGGTTTGATGATGTCCTGAAACATCCTGAGGCCCAGGCCCTAGCAAGCGGTTCATTAGATGTGTTGAACAATGCCTTGATTGTCGATTCCATTCAGGAGGCACTGAATGGTTGCACATATGCTGCGGCAGTTACAGCGCGACTCCGGGAATTTTCGCCGAAAATCCAGACCCCACGGGAATTTGCAGAAACAGCATTCATCCAAGACAATCCCTCCAAAGCTCTCGTTTTCGGAAATGAACGATATGGCCTTCCCAATGAGATTGTTGAGCAATGCAGCAGCCTGATTCACATCCCAGCAAATCCCGCCCATTCATCTCTGAATCTCGCACAGGCAGTCCAGATCCTAGCTTATGAATGCAGGATGGCTACACTTAACAGAAAGTCTTTAGACAACAACTCAGGAGGCATTGGATTCCAAGGTTCACCGGCAACCGTTGACCAGATCAATGGTATGTTTGAACATCTCGAGCATGCATTGATCGCCGCAAAATTCCTGAACCCTCATGCCCCCAAGAAACTGATGCCAAGACTGCGACGGATGTTTTCCCGCTGCAATCTTGAGACCGAAGAAATCAACATCATCAGGGGAATATCCAATCAGATTGAATCGCTTGCAAGAAAGCAACCACCCGCCAGCAACTCAGCTCCAGGATCGGATTAAACCAACAACCAAGCCTTCAATATGGAAATTCTCCAAGCGTCCATCGACCTTGATTGGAGCGAATTCTGGATTTTCAGGCAAAAGCTCGACTGAGCGCCCTTTTCTGCTAAAGCGTTTGACCGTTACCTCATCACCTATTCTGGCAACGATAATCTGATTGTTTTTAACCTGTGTTGTCCGCTTAATGGCAATCAGGTCACCCTCATATATGCCGACATCCTTCATGGATGTACCACGAACTCTTAAAAGGTAATCAGGCCTTTCAGAAAAAATAGCAGGATCCAACTGAAATTTCTTCTCAATATGCTCTTCAGACAGAATCGGCGCTCCTGCAGATACTCGACCAACAAGTGGCAATTCCATAAAATCGAAATAAGCGCCTGTCTCTGGATTTTTTTCTTCCTGATACAGTAACCGGATGCCTCGAGAAATGCCTGGCACCATCTCGATGACCTTCTTTCTTGCCAGCGCCTGAAGATGTTCTTCCGCTGCATTCACAGACCTAAACCCCAATTCTGCAGCAATTTCTGCCCTAGTTGGAGGGAATCCCGTGCGATCAATGGAATTTCTGATAAGTTCAAAAATTTCTCTTTGCCTAGCCGTCAGTTTAATCATAGAAACTCTCTCCACAGGGAAATAACCACCAACTTATGGTTTAGATACTGTTAATTCATATAGTCTGTTCATTTTAACAGGCTTTTTAGAAATTTTCGCTGTTTTTCTATTATTCGTAACGCATCCATACTGATTGCAACGTTAAGCACTCAGTGGTAGAATTGTACGCTTTCTTCTTCCCGCACCTGACTTGACGCTGGGGCGGGCAATTTTTAACGTCCAAAAGGAGTACGCATGCGTCACTACGAAATCGTATTCATCATTCATCCAGATCAGAGCGAACAAGTTCCCGCTATGATTGAACGATACAAAAACAGTGTCACTTCCCGTGGCGGCAACATCCATCGTGTAGAAGATTGGGGCCGTCGCCAGCTGGCATACATGATCAACAAATTCGCCAAGGCACATTATGTTCTGATGAACATCGAATGCGACAGCGAAACCCTGAACGAACTTGAAACTGCATTCAAGTTCAACGATGCCATTCTGCGTCATCTGACTATCAAGATGAAACGTGCTGAAACAGGTCCATCCCCAATGATGAAATCTTCTCAGAAGGATGAATCCGCTAAGGCACCAGCTGAACAGTCTGCTTAATATTGGAAAACCAACAGGAGGCTTTTCTGACTTTTGATAACAGACTTGCGCTTTCAGCCGAAATCGGAGATCGCTCAGACATCCGTTACACCCCGGCAGGCGTGCAAGTAC
>CAVJQJ010000174.1:0-2462 GCA_963651715.1 Anaerovoracaceae bacterium | reverse complement strand
ATATAAAAACGGTCGGTGGTTGCCCGTAGTAGATGACGGTCGTGGGAAACCAGCAGCAGCGTCCCCTCATACTGGGCCAAGGCTTCCGTCAATGCTTCACGCATGGCAAGGTCAAGGTGGTTGGTTGGTTCATCTAACAGCAGCAGGTTAGGGCGTTCCCAGACAATCAGTGCTAGGGCAAGGCGGGCTTTTTCGCCACCAGAGAAAGGAGCGACAGGACTGGTTGCCATATCGCCATGAAAATTGAAACTGCCTAGAAAATTTCGGAGATCCTGTTCACGGGTATCTAGAGCGAGTTTTGACAGATGCCAAAGCGGCGATTCTTCATCTCGGAGGGTTTCGACTTGATGTTGGGCAAAATACCCGATCTTGAGTCCTTTCCCTGTTGTGAAAATGCCGCTGAGAGGCTTGAGCTCTCCGGCAATTGTGCGGATCAGTGTCGATTTACCGGCACCGTTTACACCGAGAATGCCGATACGTTCCCCGGTCTGCAAGGCAAACCGTTTGGTTGAGAGGATTGGATGCGTGCCTGTGACATCGCCCAGGGCATTGGTGTCAGTATAGCCGGCAGTGACACCTTCCATGACCAGCAATGGATTCGGTGATGAATCTGGCTCAAGGAAATCGAATGAGAATTCGGCTGCAGCTCGAAGTGGAGCCAGTTCTTCCATCTTTTCCAGCATTTTTAAGCGGCTTTGAGCCTGTCTTGCCTTGGTGGCCTTATAGCGGAAACGGTTGATGTAGGATTCAAGATGGGCGCGGCGTTTGGCCTGTTTTTCCACCATTGCCTGCATCAGGGTAACCTGTTCAGCGCGCTGACGTTCAAAGGAAGAATAATTGCCTCCGTACCGTCTGAGCTTGTTCCCATCAATATGGAGAATGACATTGACAGCACCATCCAGAAAATCACGGTCATGGGAAATAATGATGAGTGTCCCTGTATAACGTTTCAGCCAGTCTTCCAGCCAAAGGATAGCATCTAGATCCAGATGGTTTGTCGGTTCGTCTAACAGCAGTAGATCAGATGGACGCATCAATGCCTGGGCGAGGTTCAGACGCATACGCCAGCCACCGGAAAACTCGGCGACACTGCGGTGCATATTGTCCATAGAAAAACCGAGACCAAGAAGCAGCTGTTCCGCTCTTGATTGGACTGTATATGCACCTGCATCTGCCAAAGCGGTATGAAGTTCTGCAATTCGGATACCTGCATCAGATGATTGGGTTCCCGCTTCACATTGGGCAAGTTCAGCCTGAAGTTTTCTCAGATGGGTATCGCCATCAATGGCATAATCGATGGCGCTGCGCTCAAGAGCTGGAGTTTCCTGGGCAACATGGGAGATTCGCCAGGTTGCCGGAAAATCGACATCCCCGCCATCAGGATGCAATTCGTTTTGAAGAAGGGCGAAAAGAGTGGATTTGCCAGCACCATTGGGGCCGACCAGTCCGACTTTCTCTCCCGGGTTTAATGTGGCATCTGCTTGGTCAAAAAGAACTTTTGTTCCCCGCATCAGGGAAAGTCGGGAAAAACGGATCATGCCTGTTCAAGCTCCTTCAGCTGATGGGCAGTCAACAGGAAAACACGGTCATCGCCGCCAGAAGTGGAAAGCCATGTCAGTTCTAATTCAGGAAAAGCGGCAATGGCGTGTTCAGCTTCATTGCCGATCTCAACAATCAACAGACCATCATCAGTCAATCGTTTGCCTGCAGTTTTGACAATACGTCTGACAATATCCATACCATCGATGCCACCAGCCAGCGCCATCTGAGGCTCGGCTTGATATTCAAGAGGCAGTTTCCCCATAGACGTCTGATTGACATACGGTGGGTTGGTGACAATCAGCTGATAGCGTTTTTCAGGAATACCATCATAAAGATCGGCATGGTAGAGCTTGATACGGTCTTCCATATCATAGTTGTCAATATTGGTCTGTGCGATACCCAGGGCAGCAGGAGAAAGCTCAACAGCATCGACATGGGCATTCTGGAACTGATCTGCCATCATGATGGCGAGACATCCAGAACCGGTACAGAGTTCGAGGATCTCGGAGATATTGCCTGGATCATCAACCCAAGGGGAAAACTGGTCGACAATAAGTTCTGCAATGAAGGAACGTGGAACGATGACACCTTTTTCAACATAGAAGGAATACCCCTGTAACCAGGCTTCATGAGTCAGGTAGGCTGCAGGTACACGTTCTGTGATACGGCGTTCAATGATTGCCATGACATCACTGATTTCAGCGGTTGTCAGTTTTGCGTCCAGAAAAGGTTCCAGACGGTCGAGTGGCAGCGAAAGTGTATGCAGGATCAGATAGACAGCCTCGTCATAGGCATTGTCCGTGCCATGCCCAAAGAACAGTTTTTCTTTGTTGAAGCGTGAGACAGCATAGCGCAGAATGTCTCTGACGGTGGAGAAAGGAACGGTTCCGTTGTCCGTCTGGGATGGCTGTGAAATCATG
>CAVJQJ010000173.1:0-12338 GCA_963651715.1 Anaerovoracaceae bacterium | reverse complement strand
GAAAACATTCCCTGTGTTGTCTGGGGAAAACTGTTTTCCAAAGATTTTCTCATCCAGAACAATCTGAGGTTTATTGAGGGAAGAGTACTGCATGAAGACAACGGATTCTGGCTGAAATGTCTTGCAACCCAACCAAGTTTCTCATGCATCAATGACATTGGCACCATGTACAGAATCCACAAAAATTCCATTACCGGGAAAATGTCATTTATCAACGACAAAGAACAGGTGCTGCTTTCTTACGAGGATGCCATCCTCTATATCAGAAACAAGATCCAAGCAAACATTTTTGAAAAACTTGTTCCTCACCTTTTTACGCTATTGAAAAAGCGTTCTGGCGGAATAATCCTCTTTTCAAGACTCTTGAATCAATTCATCTGGGGAAAATGCTTCAAGCACAGGATTCTATCGAAACTGACTTTCGGCGATACCCGGTCGAGATATAAGGCAAAATACCAAAAATTAAGACCGATTCGCAAAGCCCTGAAAAAGCTGGGAACCAATCCATAGTCAGACACGTAATGCAATCATCTCAAGAGAGATCGGCCATCTTTCACAATGCACACTCCTGGTCATCCCGCACCATTTCAGACCACAATTCTGAGCACATTTCTTGCATATCCTTTCCAACAGAAAGACTGTCTGATTGGCATCAGGATTAAACCATGCCGAAACAGAAATTTCAGATAGGTTGCCAGACCCGCCCTTTAACTGAACTGTGGCACCTTCTTCTCAAAAACCAAAAATTTTAGTATAATCAAAGATTAACTATTTTTACGGCAGCAAATTACCCCGCCTAGAGTACAAACATGGCCATCAAACATTACCTGCAATTTACCGATTTCACGCTGGCTGAATACGAATACCTGATTCAGCGAGCAAGCATCATCAAGAAGAAATTCAAGAACTTCGAAACCTACCATCCACTCCTCGACCGGACGCTAGTGATGGTCTTCGAAAAGAACTCCACCCGTACCCGTCTGTCTTTTGAAGCCGGCATGCATCAGCTCGGTGGTACCGCTGTATACCTGAACATCCGCGACAGCCAACTGGGCCGTGGCGAACCCATCGAAGATGCGGCACAGGTCATGTCCCGTATGTCTGACATCATCATGATCAGAACCTTCGGTCAGGACATCATCGAACGCTTTGCGGCAAACTCCCGTGTACCAGTCATCAACGGCCTGACCGACGAACATCATCCATGTCAGGTTTTCGCAGACGTATTCACCTTTATCGAACACCGTGGTTCCATCAAGGGCAAGACCGTAGCCTGGATCGGTGATGCCAACAACATGCTGTACTCCTGGCTGCAGGCCGCTGAAGTCTTTGGTTTCCATGTCAACGTCTCTACCCCTAAGGGTTACGACATCGACTACAACTGGGTTTCCAAAGACCACAGCCACTTCATGCTGTTCGACAATCCTGCAGATGCCTGTGAAGGTGCAGATCTGGTCACCACCGACGTCTGGACCAGCATGGGTTGGGAAGACGAAAACGAAATCCGCCGGAAAGCCTTTGCCGGCTGGAATGTTGACGCAGCCAAGATGGCACGCGCAAAACCAGACGCACTGTTCATGCACTGCCTGCCAGCACACCGTGGCGAGGAAGTCGAAGCAGAAGTCATTGACGGGCCACAGTCCGTTGTCTGGGATGAAGCAGAAAACCGTCTGCACGTCCAAAAGGCAATCCTGGAATACCTCGTCAAAGGCAAAGTCGAATAAGACACCTGAAATTCCCCTGACAGGATTCCTGCAGGGGAATTTTGATTTCTGGACAGGCAGATTTATTTCCGTTTCCCGGAATTCGGCATAAAATGTGCCTGTTGAAATCTGCGGGCAGCACAGGCTGTCACGCGCTATCCAAACACCATCCCTATTGTTTTATACGAAAGAAAACTATGAGCGACATCAAGAAAGTTGTTCTGGCCTATTCTGGCGGTCTGGATACCTCCGTCATCCTGAAATGGCTGCAGGACACATACCAGTGTGAAGTTGTCACCTTTACCGCTGACCTCGGTCAGGGCGAAGAACTGGATCCTGCACGTCAGAAAGCACTGAAATTCGGCATCAAACCAGAAAACATCTACATCGATGACCTGCGTGAAGAATTCGTCCGTGATTTCGTCTTCCCAATGTTCCGTGCAAACACCATCTACGAAGGTGAATACCTGCTGGGTACCAGTATCGCACGTCCACTGATTGCAAAACGCCTGATTGAAATCGCCAAAGAAACCGGCGCGGACGCAATCTCCCACGGCGCAACCGGCAAGGGCAATGACCAGGTCCGTTTTGAACTGGGTGCTTATGCTCTGATGCCAAACGTCAAGGTCATCGCTCCATGGCGTGAATGGGATCTGACTTCCCGTGAAAAACTGCTGGCATACGCTGAAGCAGCCGGTATCGAAATCGAAATGAAACACCGTCAGGGTGGCGCACCTTACTCCATGGACGCCAACATGCTGCACATCAGCTATGAAGGCCGTTATCTGGAAAACCCTAACGCAGAACCAGAAGACACCATGTGGCGCTGGACCTGCAGTCCAGAAGAAGCCCCTGACCAAGCAGAATATCTGGACGTTGAATACGCTAAAGGCGACATCGTTGCATTGAACGGCAAGAAACTGTCTCCTGCTTCCGTCCTGCTTGAACTGAACCGTCTGGGTGCTAAGCACGGCATCGGCCGTCTGGATCTGGTTGAAAACCGTTACGTCGGTATGAAATCCCGTGGCTGCTATGAAACCCCAGGGGGCACCATCATGCTGAAGGCACACCGTGCCATCGAATCCATCTGTCTGGACCGTGAAGTCGCCCACCTGAAAGATGAACTGATGCCACGCTATGCATCCATCATCTACAACGGTTACTGGTGGTCTCCAGAACGTATCGCACTGCAAACACTGATTGACCACACCCAGGAACACGTCAACGGCATCGTCCGTCTGAAACTGTACAAGGGCAATGTCATGGTTGTCGGCCGTGATTCCGCTAAAGACTCCCTGTTCGACACCACCATCGCAACTTTCGAAGACGATGCAGGTGCATACGACCAGAAAGATGCAAACGGCTTCATCAAACTAAACGCACTGCGTATGCGTATCGCTGCAAACGCACGCAACAAATAATCAGTAGACAACCGTTCTCAATCTGAAACGGTCCAGCCTCAGCTGGACCGTTTTTCTTTGTCTGGCAACAGACATTTCTTCCCACAGTTGCATAATCCCCCCTGCCATGCAATAGTGACGTTTTGTAATGGTTACGGGGAGAACACTATGCTCGGTATTATCGGTGGCAGTGGCATCTATCACCTTGAAGGTCTGACAGACACGCACTGGGAAAAGGTCCAATCACCTTTCGGTGAGCCATCCGACGACCTGCTTTTCGGCAGACTGAACGGCGAACAGCTTGTTTTCCTGCCGCGTCATGGCAGAGGTCATACCCTCTCGCCAAGCGATATCAACTATCAGGCAAACATCGATGCCTTGAAACGTGTCGGCGTTACCGACCTGATTTCTGTCAGCGCCGTAGGATCCCTGCGGGAAGACCTGAAACCCGGCATGTTCGTGATTGTCGACCAGTTCATCGACCGCACCGTCTCACGTGCCCGCTCATTCTTCGGCAAAGGATGTGTCGCCCATCTCTCGCTGGCACATCCAATCTGCAGCCGTCTTGCCCAGATTGTCTATCAGTCCGCCCAGCAGCTGGGAATTGAATCCGCCCTCGGTGGCACCTATCTGGCAATGGAAGGCCCGCAGTTCTCCACCTATGCAGAATCTCAGATGTACCGCAGCTGGGAATGCGATGTCATCGGCATGACCAATATCCCTGAAGCAAAACTCGCTCGTGAGGCGGAAATCTGCTACACCACCGTGGCGATGGTCACTGACTATGACTGTTGGCATCCTGACCATGATAATGTCACCGTCCAGCAGATTATTGAAACCTTCTCTGGCAATGCAGCTAAAGCGCAGAAACTCCTGCAGACAGCAATTCCAGCCATCCTGAAAGACACCTCCGGCGCATCCTGTCCATGCCACCGGGCATTGGACAATGCCATCATCACCCAGCCTGACAGCCGGGATCCATCACTGATTGCGAAACTCGATGCCGTCGCAGGACGCGTGCTGGGAAACTGACATGGCAGCAGACGAACGCAGTCAGCTGATTGAGACCAGCCGTGCATTGGTTGCCAATGGCGTTAACCGAGGTGCAAGCGGCAATATCAGTCTCCAATGTGACAAAGGCTTCTATATCACACCCAGCGGCATTGAACCCCGTTTCATGACACCGGAAGACATCTGCCTGATGGATATGGCGGGCAACCTGCTGGAAGGCATCAAGCCAAGCAGTGAATGGCGGATGCACAGGGACGTCTATCTGAACCGTCCTGACATCCATGCCGTGATCCATACACATTCCACTTTTGCGGTCACGGTCGCCTGCATGGAACAATCCGTACCGCCATTCCACTACATGATTGCCGTGACTGGCGGCAACACGATTCCTTGCGCCCCTTATGCCCTGTTCGGCACACAGGAGCTCTCAGACATAGCATTGGCAGCTTTGGGCAACGGATATGCCTGCCTGCTCGCACACCACGGCATGCTGGTGGCAGGTTACAACCTCGACCACGCGCTGGCAGTTACCACGGAGGCAGAATCCCTATGTGAACAGTACTGGCGTATCCTGCAGACCGGCAATGTTCCCCTGCTCACCGATGAACAGATGACTGCCGTCCACGAAAAATTCAAAGACTATTTCAAGCGATAACAAGGAGCCAACTATGGCAAAGCAATTGACCGATTTTATCCGCACCATCCCAGACCATCCTAAAAAAGGCATCATGTTCCGGGACATCACCACCCTGCTCAATGATCCGGAAGGTCTGAAAATGGCAGTCGACCAGTTTGTCGCACGCTATAAAGGACAGAAAATCGACCGGATTGCCGCGATTGAATCCCGTGGTTTTGTCATGGGCGCCCCAATGGCATACCTGATGGGCGCAGGTCTGGTGCTGATCCGAAAGAAAGGCAAACTGCCAGGCGATGTCATCGCAGAAGATTATGACCTCGAATACGGCAGCAACACCATTGAAGTCCACACTGATGCCATCAAACCAGGCGAACGGATCCTGATTGTTGATGACCTGATTGCAACCGGCGGCACCGCTGAAGCAGCCGTCAAACTCATCCGACGCTGTGGCGGTGACGTCGTGGAATGTGCATTCATGGTTGACCTGCCAGACCTAAAAGGCAAGGAAAAACTGACTGCCATCGGCTGCCCTGCTTTCGCACTCTGCCAATTTGAAGGAGACTGATCAATGGGCAACCATGTTGAGACCCTGCGCTGGAACGGCACCAAGATTGAAATGATTGACCAGCGCCTGCTGCCAAAACAGATCGCATACCCTGCCTATGATTCAGCACAGGGCGTCGCCGATGCCATCCGCACCATGGTGGTGCGTGGCGCACCAGCCATTGGCGTCGCCGCGGCCTATGGAGTTGCACTGGAAGCCAGACGGCTTGCCAACGAACCCGCTGACCGCTTTGCCGAAAAAATGGAAATCGGCTTCAAGGCACTGGCAGCCAGCCGTCCCACAGCCGTGAATCTCTTCTGGGCACTCGACCGCATGCGCAAACTCTGGGAGGCGAACAAAACCCTCCCTCAGGTAGAACTGGCAGAGCGTCTGCTTCAGGAGGCACATATCATTCTGGATGAAGATATCCAGATCAACCGCAGGATGGGTGCTTACGGCGCCACCCTGCTCAAAGACGACATGACCGTCCTGACCCATTGCAATGCCGGCGCGTTGGCAACCGCAGGACATGGCACCGCGCTGGGCGTATTCCGTTCCGCTGTCGAAGCTGGGAAAAAGATTGCCGTCTTTGCCGATGAAACCCGTCCATTCCTGCAGGGCGCCCGCCTCACAGCATGGGAAATGGTGCAGGAAAACATCCCCATCACCCTGATTACCGACAATATGTCCGGTCATTTCATGAGTCGGGGAAAAATCGATGCCGTGGTTGTCGGGACAGACCGTGTCGCTGCAAATGGTGATGTCGCCAACAAGATCGGCACCTACATGGTGGCGGTGCTTGCCAAACGGCATAACATCCCGTTCTATGTCGCCTGCCCATTATCCACCATCGACCTCAGCATCAAGGAAGGCAAGGACATTCCGATTGAAGAACGGTCACCCGATGAAGTCAAAGGCTACCGCGACTGCCACTGGGCACCGGAAGGCGTGAACATCAGCAATCCAGCCTTCGATGTCACCCCAGCTGAACTGGTCACCGCCCTGATAACCGAAAAAGGCATTATCGACAACAAAACGCTCGTCAGCGGCGGCCTAGCCGATTTTGTCAGGAAATATACCTATAACCGTTAGATAAAATCAGGTTCTGGCACCAGAGACAGACCGAATCTGGCAAGGACATCCGCCTGGATGGCCTTCGCCAGCTCAGCGACTTCCTTCCCTTTGACGCCCCCACAGTTGACCAGCACAAGCGCCTGTGTCGCACAGACACCTGCCTGACCGACCTGTCTGCCTTTCCAGCCACACTGGTCAATCAGCCAGCCGGCAGCAATACGGTATCTGCCATCTGGCTGAGGATAAGACGGCATTGCTGGATATTTTGCTTTCAGGGATGATTGGACTTCTGCAGTCACCGTTGGATTCTGGAAAAAACTGCCCGCATTGCCCTGTACAGCAGGATCAGGCAGTTTCCGCTGACGGATATCAATCACCGCATCGCTGACCTGCTTCGCGGTCGGCTCAGCAATCCCCTTTTCCGCCAGAGACTTCGCAATATCGCCATAACCGATG
This sequence comes from Anaerovoracaceae bacterium, assembly GCA_963651715.1. Taxonomy (GTDB): domain Bacteria; phylum Pseudomonadota; class Gammaproteobacteria; order Burkholderiales; family Burkholderiaceae_D; genus Oxalobacter. Next base: position 5,513 of record CAVJQJ010000173.1, on the reverse strand, counting down.
TTCGCCTGCCATGCTTTTGGCAGGACAAACGTCAGGTCGGTGATGACCAAACGGCCCTTCATCTCATGCTTGAAGATACTGTCCCGATAGGCATAACGGCAGTCTTCCCGGTCAAGCTCGACCATCTGCCCCGTCTGGAAATCAAACGCCCTCAGTGAATAGAAATGGTCTTTCAGCTCTGCGCCATAAGCCCCGATATTCTGGATCGGTGCAGCACCGACCGTTCCGGGAATCAAGGACATATTCTCCAGCCCTGGATACCCATGATCCAGCGTCCACATCACAAAATCATGCCACTTCTCACCGGCCGCTACACGGATATAGACCTCACTCCCATCATCACGTTCAACCTGGATACCCTTGTTGACCATATGCAGGACCAAGCCTTCAAAACGCTCAGAGGTCAGCAGCAGATTGCTGCCACCGCCCAGAATCAGCCTTGGCATCTGCCAAAGTGCCTCATCACGGTAAACACCGTCCAGATCCTGAATCCCCCGGACCTCCAGATAATGGGAAGCAACGGCATCAATACCAAACGTGTTACGGGCTTTCAGGGAAACATCCTGTTGAATCGCAGTTCTGATTGTCATGATTGTGAAAAAGTGAATATGCAAGTTTTCTATCTTAATGATTTTTACAGGGTGATGTCGAGAAGTTTCGAGTATGATAATAAGGTATTGCCACATCTGATTTTAAGTTCAGCCACTACCGAGGAGGAATAACCTATGGGACTCTTTGACCGACTGAAAGCCAATGCACCATCAACACCAACCGTTGATATCGGTAAGCAGCAGGAGACCATCCAGTTCACCGCCTTGCCCGAAACACTGGAAGGATTCAGATCACTGCCACAATCATCACTTGCATCCCCTTTTGACACCGCAGCCCTGACCGCGCTGGCACTCTGTTTCTATCCGGAAAACAAAGCGCTTTCCCTGCAGATGCTCGACTTCCTGAGAGGTCCCCGGCCACTGAGCGTCATGGACAAACAGTTCATCGCAGACCGTTTTATGGATAAGGACTATGTTCCGCGCTCTTACTTCACAGGCGCAGCACCTGCCAACAACTACCTGCCATCAGAGCCCTACACCATCACCGTCTCAGCAAACCCTTACTCCTATCAGGAACAGGGCTATGCCAACCTTTATATCCGCTCAGGCGGCGCAGACTCACCAAGATCTGTGAAAATGCGGCTGGCGAAAGACGGGAAATGGTATCTTTGGGAGCAGTTCCTGCTCGCAGGTATCCGAGAACCGGCAAGCGCAGACCCGTAGGCTTGACAGTCGAAGGCAAAACTTCGGAAAATGCCCCCTGATTGATGATAACCGACAACCACCAAGGTGGTTTTTGCAGAAAGGATAAACGATGCCTTCTTTTGATATTGTTTCTGAAGCCGATATGGTTGAAGTCCGCAATGCGGTTGACCAGACAAACAAAGAAATCGGCACCCGTTTCGACTTCCGTGGCAGTGATGCCCGTGTCGAACAGAAAGATGCAGAGCTGACCGTATTCGCAGACTCTGAATTCCAGCTGAATCAGATCCGTGATGTGCTGACCGGGAAAATGACCAAACGCAAAGTCGATGTCCGTTTCCTGGACGAAGGCAAGATTGAGAAAATCGGCGGCGACAAAGTCAAACAGGTCGTCACCGTCAAGAACGGGATTGCCAGCAACACTGCGAAGAAAATCGTCAAACTGGTCAAGGACAACAAACTGAAAGTCCAGGCAAGCATTCAGGGTGAGGCTGTCCGCTGTACCGGCGCAAAACGGGATGACCTGCAGGCAACCATGCAGATGCTGCGTGAGAAAGTCAAAGACATTCCTCTGGAATTCAACAACTTCCGCAACTGATTGTCTGCGTTTCCCGCACAACAAAAAACCCCTGATCGGGTGACCGGTCAGGGGAATCTTTTTACCAACTGATGACTTGATGAATCAGGCTTTCAATGCATCACGGCGACGGCGAGAAGCCTCAGCCAGTTTTTCGAGTAGAACGCTGGTTTCATGCCATCCAAGGCATGCATCGGTCACAGACTGACCATATTTCAGGTTCTTGCCATCACCCAGATCCTGACGGCCGGCAACCAGATTGGATTCAATCATCACACCGACAATATTCCGGTTGCCACCAGCGACATTCGCAGCAACGTTTTCACAGACCGGAATCTGGTTTTCTGCTTTCTTGGAACTGTTGCCATGAGACGCATCGATCATGATGTTAGGAGCAATCCCTTCCGCCTTGACTGCCTGAACAGCTGCGGCAACACTGGCAGGATCATAGTTAGGTTCTTTACCGCCACGCAGGATAATATGGCAGTCAGGATTACCCTGAGTCTGGAAAATCGCTGTATTGCCGCTCTTGGTGACGGAGAGGAAAGTATGTGAATGGGAAGCAGCCTTGATGGCATCGACTGCAATCTTCACATTACCGTCAGTACCGTTCTTGAATCCGACCGGGCAGGACAGACCGGAAGACAGTTCACGGTGAACCTGGGATTCCGTGGTACGCGCACCGATAGCCCCCCAGCCGATCATGTCAGCGATGTACTGTGGGCTGATCATATCCAGGAATTCTGTTGCGGCAGGCAGACCGAGACCATTCACATTCATCAGCAGTTCACGGGCAATGTGCAGGCCTTCATTGATACGGAAGCTCTGGTCAAGGAATGGATCATTGATCAGACCTTTCCAGCCGATGGTGGTACGTGGTTTTTCGAAATAGACACGCATCAGGACAATCAGGTCATCCTTGTAACGTTCACGGTCATCAATCAGACGGTTGGCGTATTCCATCGCAGCCTTTGGATCGTGGATGGAACATGGGCCGACAATGGCGATAAGGCGGTCATCTTCGCCGTGCAGGACACGGTGGATATCTTCACGGCAGCCGGCAACGGTGTCAGCAGTCTCACCTCGACATGGGTAAGCGCTGATCAGCTGGGAAGGTGGGGTCAGTTCTTTCATAGCTCTGATTCGCAGATCATCAATTGGTTTTTTCATGTTGTTTTCCTCGGTTCTTCAGTTGGTTAATCGCCAATATCGGTAAATACAAGCTTCAGTCATTGTCTATTCCGTTTTTCATGCGGTTTTTACTGCAAAAAAAAACCGCCATCACTGGCGGTTTTCTGGGATTTGTCTTTTGCTTGAGTGTGCAGACCGACCTTTCACCGCCCTTTCAGGTCCCGGCTAAAGTAATACCAAAAGTAAAATCGGCTGGAATGCATCATATCAAAAATTCAAATCACACAGTTTTTCTAAACTTCTAAGATTCATTGTGAACCAGTTTTCTGAAACTGTCAAAACTTTTCTGTCAGGCGCCTGTTCCACCGACCGTCACATCTTCCATGCGGATTGTCGGCATCCCGACACCTACCGGCACACTCTGACCATCCTTGCCACAGACCCCGACACCATCATCCAGTTTCAGGTCATTGCCAATCATCGAGACCCGTTTCAGCACATCAGGACCATTGCCGATCAAGGTTGCTCCCTTCACAGGATAAGCCAGTTTGCCATTTTCACTGACATAAGCCTCACTTGCCGAGAACACGAATTTCCCGCTGGTGATATCCACCTGACCGCCACCGAAATTCGCCGCATAAAGACCATTTTTCACCGAGGCGATGATTTCTTCAGGGGACTTGTCTCCCCCCAGCATGAACGTATTCGTCATACGTGGAATCGGCAGATTCGCATAAGACTCACGCCGGCCATTCCCGGTCAGCGGCATCTTCATCAACCGGGCATTCAGGGAATCCTGCAGATACCCCTTCAGCACCCCGTTCTCAATCAGCACATTCCGCTGGGTTGGATTCCCCTCATCATCCATATTCAGGGAGCCCCGGCGGTCCGCTATCGTACCGTCATCAATCACCGTCACATTGTCTGCTGCGACCTTCTGACCCAGGAGGCCCGAGAACGCACTCGATCCCTTGCGGTTGAAATCGCCCTCCAGACCATGACCAACCGCCTCATGCAGCAGCACACCCGGCCACCCAGAACCCAACACCACCGTCATTGGACCGGCAGGAGCAGGGCGGGCACTCAGGTTCGTGATGGCGGAACGGACTGCCTGATCCACATAATACTGGACCAGTTCATCCGTGAAATAGGCATAACCAAAACGGCCACCGCCACCCGCAGAGCCCACCTCACGGCGTCCTTTTTCTTCGGCGATCACCGTCACAGACAGGCGAATCAACGGTCTGACATCCGCCGCCAGCTTCCCATTACTGCGGACAACCAGCACCACATCATATTCACCGGCAAGGCCAGCCATCACCTGAACCACACGCGGATCAGCTGCACGTGCCAGTTTTTCAACCTTCTCAAGCAGTGCAACCTTTTCAGAAGCCGTCAGCGTCTGCAATGGATCATTCGGCAGATACAGCGCACGGGTATCCAGCGGGGGCATCGCAGATGCAAGTGGCGCAGTCCCAGCACCCTGTTGACCAATCGAGCGCACCGCAGCAGCCGCATCCCGCAGTGCATTCAGGGAAATATCATCGGAATAGGAAAACGCCGTCTTGTCACCAGATACCGCACGGACACCGACGCCCTTGTCGATTGAAAAACTGCCTGACTTGACGATACCCTCCTCAAGCCCCCATCCCTCGCTCTTGGTGAATTGGAAATACAGGTCAGCGTAATCCACCTGATGGGTGAAAATATCCCCCATCGTCTGCATCAAGGCCTGCTCATCCAGACCAAAAGGTTCAAGCAGGATGGATTTGGCACAAGCCAGATTGTCTGCGGCGAAATTCTTTGAAGACATGAACGGACGTCCTGAAAATACTTAAAAGAGTGATTTTAATGTATCTGATTCCGTTCTTTAAGCAATCAGATACATCATCTTTCAATGGAGAGATAGATTTTCAGGAATAAGCGACTGAAGATGTATGCCCCCGTGAAAAGAAAGATGAAGCCAATGGACATCCATCCTTACTTTTCACAACTTGCCAACACATCACGCGTAACCTATAGGTTCGCGAGTACACCTACAAGTATTCAGGAAATCCATTCTAAGTGTTAGAATGGAATCATGTTTGAAAGAAACTGTGGCATATGCCCTTGTATATGCTCACTTCCATGATACGAACATAGGCAACGTGACAAATCAGTTTCTGGCAAGCATGGGATAGGGAATTAGGGTAGATGGGTTGCATGAGGTGAGCAAATCCCGATTCTTTTTCCCTATTTTCTTTTGAATTTTATCCCATCACAGCCGCCGATGCTTCAGCGCCGGCAGTTTTTCCCGGATGTTCCCCATCAGCTGATCGTCGATATCCCCGATGGCAATCCCCTCGCCCTCGACACAGACGGCACGGATATCACCCCAAGGGTCGATCAGCATCGAATGCCCCCAGGTTCGGCGGCCGGTTGGATGGTGTCCGCCCTGGGCTGCGGCAAGGATATAGGTCTGGTTCTCAATCGCACGGGCACGCAACAGGATTTCCCAGTGCACCTGACCCGTCGTATAGGTGAAGGCCGCTGGCACCACCATCATCTTACAG
>CAVJQJ010000172.1:0-24181 GCA_963651715.1 Anaerovoracaceae bacterium | reverse complement strand
CTCTGGGAGAGTTCCGCCATCTGGTTGACAAAGCTGTCAATCAGTTCCGCACCCTTTTCACCACCTTTCTGGGAAAGGTTGAAAAGCGCTTCAGCATATGGCAGAGCTGTATCTTTTTCACTCATAATCACAACTCTTTAGAAATTTGATTGAGCAGATCAGCATGGTTAGCGCTGGAGATTTCACGTTTCAGGATCTGTTCAGCACCTCTCATTGCCAGTGCTGCAACCTGTGCGCGGAGTTCTTCTTTTGCACGGAAGACTTCCTGTTTTGCTTCAGCCTTAGCCTGTTCGATGATCTTGGCAGCTTCTTCTTCTGCACGTGCCTTGATTTCAGCAGCTACGACACCTGCACGCTGTTCTGCGTCGGTGATGCGTTTTGCGCCTTCTTCACGTGCTTTTCTGATTTCAGCCTGAACCTGAGCTTCAACGTTTGCTACTTCCTGTTTGCTCTTTTCTGCAGCTGCGAGGCTGTCAGCGATTCTCTGGGAACGTTCGTCCAGGACTTTAACCAGTGGTGGCCATACGACCTTTGCGGTAAAGATTGCAAAGATGAGGAAGACCACAATCTGTACGAATAATGTGGCATTTAAGTTCACGGTTAGTACCTCTTTAAGTGAGTTAAGTTCGTTCTATATTGATTCCAGATGCTTTCTGGATAATCTCCAGGACAAATTAGCCTGCAAATGGGTTGACGAAGCAGAACATCAGGGAGATAGCCACGGAAATCAGGTAGACCGCGTCGACCAGACCAGCCATCAGCAGGGTGTTGGTCAGCATGGTGTTGGTCAGTTCTGGCTGACGAGCAGATGCTTCAATGAATTTACCAGTTACGAAACCGATACCGATACCTGCACCGCAAGCCGCAAAACCGACGATGATACCGCAAGCAATAGCTAACATAATTTTTTCCTTTAGTGAATTGAAGTTTTATAAAAATTTTTTAATTAATTAATCATGTCCTGTCTGATGTGCCAGTCCAAGATAGACGATGGTCAGCATCATGAAGATGAAGGCCTGCAGGAAAACAATCAGAATATGGAAGATTGCCCAGATAGAGCCAGAAACAACATGACAGAGGAAGAAGGCAGTGCCCCCAACGAAGCCTGTAAGAATCTTGGAACCGAGGATCGCGATCATCAAGAAAATCAGCTCACCAGCATACATGTTCCCCCAGAGTCGCATGGACAGGGAAATCAGGCGGGAACAATATTCGATGAGGTTCAGGAAAAGGTTAAATGGGAACATCATGGCACCGAAAGGATGGACGAACAGTTCCTTGAAGAAACCGCCAACGCCTTTCATTTTCAATGCGTAGTAGATGGACATGACAATAATGGTGATAGCCATGCCTAACGGAACGTTCAGGTCGGACGTTGGAACCACTCTGTGGTACTTGAAGGTACCGTTCAATCCTGTCCATTCGAAAATCTGACCAAACAGATCGACTGGCAGGAAGTCCAGACAGTTCATCAATGCAATCCAGACGAAAATCAGCAGAGACAGAGGTGCGATAAAGCGTCTGTCACCGTGAATCTGGGCTTTTGTCTGACCGTCAACCATTTCAACCAACATTTCTACAGCAGCCTGTACACGTCCCGGCGCACCTGAAGTCGCACTTTTTGCGACGATTGCCATGACCAGGCAGGCAATGACGCCACATAAGATAGACCAGAAGACGGTATCGACATTAATTACCGAAAAGTCCAACAGACCTTTTTGAGTGGTCAGTTGGCCATCAACATAGCCGAGGTTCTTCAGGTGGTGGTTAATGTAATCTGCTAAAGAAGGTGAATTATGGGCATCCATAGTTTTACTCAACCTTTCAATTTAGACAATAAAAAAATATAACTGACAAGACAGACAATGAAACTTGCCAGATAAGCGATCCAATGTAAATCTTTATACAACCACAATACCAGGCCTGCACAGACTGTGATCAGCAGAATTTTTATCAGTTCCAGAAAACCGAAAAGAATCATCGCCCGAGACTGCCTTTTGAAAAAGTCAGAGAAGTAGAACAGCAGGAATACTGTATTAGGTATAAGGAAGCTCAATGACGTCAGTGCGGATGTGATGCCTGAATGTTTGCCGAAAATAAAGAAAAATCCAGCCGCCATCAAAACAGCAATCCCCCACTGCAGCGCTAGAAAACGCCCCATACCTCTCCTTCTTAAGCTCTGGCTTATGCCCTCGGATAGCCGAAACCATCACGAAAACAATAACCGATCAGTCCTGATATACATTAAACCTGCCCGAATTATATAGATGTCAAGCAGTTTCATCAATTATATTTTGGTCACAATATATGCAAATTTTTTCTTAAAATCATTACTGAAAAGTCAAAATATCCTTTAAAAATAAACTGTTCCCTCGATGGGGAAATGGACACTGTCTTTTGTCATATGCAAAGTATTTCTTATATTGGGATAGTTTTGGGTTTTGATTCGTGGCTGACGGAAGGTGGGGATTCCCAAGATTCTGTGCTTGGGTACGGAAATGGAGACAGGAAGGGGTATTTATGTCACAATCATTTCTCTTTTTTCAGCTTGATCAATTATTCATTAAGGTTCTGTCATGGCAAGATTCTGTGCGGTCTGTGGAGATAAACTCGGATTCTGGAGCAGGGGCAAGATGTGTCCTGCCTGTCGTGCCGCCCATGCAGAGATGATGGCGGGTGGGCATGATGACCGGGCGCAGGAGACCGCGGCGTTTTTCAGGCAGCGTCTGCCAGAGATTGCGGATGTGGAAATCCGTGAACGCCTTGAAAAGGATGTCATTCAGATCCTGGGGGCAGTGACAGAATCATCCGCTCCACAGGAAGCGCCGCTGATGCATACGACCCTGCAGCGGTTCCAGGGGTTCCAGATTGTCGAGTACAAGGGGGTTGTGGTTTCAAAGGTCATTCATGACGCACGCAATGCGAAGCTGATGAAGGATGTCCTGAGCCGTACCCAGGTTTCTTATGAGGCGCTTGACCGTGAGGCCAGAAAAATCGGGGCAAATGCTGTTGTTGGGATTGATGTTTCTGTTTCCGGGATATTCGGCATGCATACCGACAATCTGGGCAGGATTATGGAGACGGTGACAGGGACTGCAGTTGTCGTCCGTCCATTGGTCGATTGATGTTCCCGCTTATTTTTCTTTTCGGACAACCAGTTTCTGGAAGAAGTGGCCGAAGTATGTCTCGTGGCTGACGATGGTGCAGTTGTGATTTTCCGGGAACCAGTAAGTCAGTTCATGTTTCCACATATCGACCGCAAAAGGTTCAAACAACAGGAATACGAGCCGTTCATATAATCTGAAGAGGTGGAAGCCCGGGTTGATGAACTCCACGAAGATGATCCTGCCACCTGGTTTGACAACACGGATGGCTTCCGCCATCGTCATACGGCGTTCTTCTTCAGGCACTTCGTGTGGCAGGAAGAACATGAGGGCATGGTCGTAGCTGTTGTCCGGGCAGTTCAGTTTGGTGGCGTCGCACTGGATCAGGCGGATTTTCTCACCAAGATGCCTGAGTTTCGGACGGACAGTGTTGAGCTGGGTCGGCAGGATGTCGATGACATCAAGATGTCCGTCTTCTGTGAGTGCTTCTCCAAGGCTTGGGGTGAGCTTGCCGTAAGCGCAGGATATCTGGAGCATGTCGCCAGAGATGCCGTCAGGAAATTCCTGAAGTACGGCCCTGACCAGCCGGTTGTAGTTGCCGAGCAGGATGAAGTTGATCATGAAACCATGATCCCAGAAGCCGGGGGCCTTGGGATGTTCGTATGCCCACCAGTATGTGTCATGGAGATATGCCGGGATTTCAAGCGGTTTTTCTGGTGGCTTGAAGTCTGGCAGTGGTCTTTTTGTTTTTTCTGGGGTTTCCATGATGGGTGGTTTTCGTATTCTTGCTGTCTGGCAGTGACGTTGGCCACTATTTTATTCTTTTTGTTTCCCGGTCTGGTACTGAATGGGGTTTCAGGCGGGCTTTTCAATAAAACAGGGCTGTCTTTCTGCGGGAGACCCGACAAGACAGCCCGTTTTCATCTTTTCAGATGGTTTTGCCTAACATATATAGGGTTTATTTCTTAGGGCGGACGTATGGGTTGCCCCGCTTTTCCGCACCGATAGATGAGGTAGGCCCATGACCTGGGATGAACTGGACATCATCTGGCAGGGTGTACATGTTTTCCTGAATGGCTTTTTCCAGAGCCCGGAAGCTGCCTTTTGGCAGGTCGGTACGGCCAATGGATCCTGCAAAGAGGACGTCACCGGAGATCGCAACCTTGGAGGCTTCATGGTAGAAGACAACGTGACCAGGGGAGTGGCCTGGGCAGTGGAAGATTTTCAGGGTTTCATTGCCAACGGTTACTTCGTCTCCCTGATCCAGCCAGCGGTCTGGGGTAAATGGTTTGCCTGGAGGCAGACCCCACATGTGTGTCTGGGCAGTTGCCAGGGTTTCGAGCAGCCAGTCATCTTCTTTGTTGGGACCTTCAATCGGTACACCGTATTTGTCTGCGAGGTCTTTCGCACCACCGCAATGGTCGAGGTGACCGTGGGTGACCAGTACTTTTTCAAGGGTCAGGCCCTGGTCTTCGATGACTTTGCTGATGCGGTCGATGTCGCCGCCTGGGTCGACAACGGCTGCCTTGTTGGTGGATTCATCCCACATCAGTGTGCAGTTCTGCTGGAATGGGGTAACAGGAATGATTCTGAATTTCATGGCTGTTCGCTCTTGTTTGATTCTTATGGGTTGAAAAAGATGTCCATGCCTGTGCCGGCACGGCATCTATGACTATATCAAGGGATACATTATAGCTGTATTTGACAGCAGATAGATGAGGGAATCAGTATGTTTTCCTGTGTTTAAAGAAAGATTTAGCTTTATAGACTGGTCTGCCGGGCTGTAAGCCAGATGTTTTTCCTGCTGTGGCATCGGGGCTGGTGAGGCGGATACTGTCTGCGTTCAATGGCTTGGTATCCTGTACGCTGCCACTGTCGGCATCCGTGCACTGGTTATAGCCAGCGTAACCCGCGAAAACGATGTTGATGACGAAGACGAGCCAGAACAGGATTTTCATAGTTTCCCCGGTTTGATGGATGATATGTAGAGTCCGGTCAGGACAAGGTTGTCTACAATGTGGCAAGGCACTGACATGCTTGGCGCAATGTATTTTGCCGCACCGCCGGAGATGAGGCAGTGGACATCGTCATATTTCTTGCTGAAGGCCTCAACGGCCCGTTCGATTGCCCCGGACTGGGCGCTCAGGCAGCCTGCGATGATGGCGCTCCGGGTATCGGTTGCAAATGGGGTGACAGCATCGTCGATGCCTTCGATGTCCGGGAGCTGGGCGGTATTGACTGCCAGTGAGTGGGCCATGAGTCCTAGGCCTGGCAGGATCATGCCGCCGCAGAATGTGCCATCAGGGGTGATGGAATCGACGGTGGTCGCGGTGCCTGCGGTTGCGACAACGAGCGGTTTGTTCGGTAAGAGTGCATGGGCACCGATCATGGAGGCAAAACGGTCGCATCCCAACTGTGTGCAGTTTGTGTAGCTGTTCTTGATATCCGCGTGGAATGGATAGGACGCAAAATGGCTGATTCTGGGTTTGCTTGGCAATCGTTTCAGGAACTTGATCAGGGTATCCGAGATTTTCTTGCCAGCGACATTGGAAATCAGGACGCTGTCGATTGGATAGGAGTTGTTCAGAACCTGCCATGTTCTGTCGAGCGAAATCATGTCTTTGTGGCGGACGATGCCAAAAGACTGCCAGAGCATATCGCCAAAACGTGGTTCGGCATTGGGTTTCGGGCAGGCCCATTTAATGGATGTGTTGCCAACATCAATCAGCAGCATAGCTGTGTTTCCTATTCTGTCCGCAGTGAGACGTCGCCAGAAAGGACTGTCTCAATGCCTTTTTCCGTTTTTATCCGCAGTTTTCCATCTGCATCGATTCCCAATGCCATGCCTGACATCAGGATGTCTTTGCCCTGAACGATGGTGACGGGTTTCTGATGGTATGCGTGCAGATTATTCCAGACCGACGCCAAAGTGGCAAAACCTTTTTCATCCAGCAGTTTCAGCTTCGCCGCCAGATTGTCTGCGATGACCGCCATCAGCCTGTTCCTGTCCATCTGTGCCAGCCATGGCATATCTGCCGCCGGCTGTCCGATGGACTGCTCCATGCTGTCGGTCAGCAGCAGGTTGATGCCGATTCCGATGACCGCCCAATGGTCATGACTCCTATCGGGTAATTCAGTCAGGATTCCTGCCAGTTTTCCCCCATTTTTCAGGATGTCATTCGGCCATTTTAGCAGAACCTTGACGCCATATTGATGCAGGGCCGAGGCGACAGCAATGCCCGCAGTGAGTGGGATGCCGGTTATCTGTGTCGCTGGTCTGGAGAAGTGCCATGCGACTGAAAAGGTAAGCGAGCTTTTCGCACTGGAGAGCCAGGTCCTGCCGTTGCGTCCTCTGCCTCCTGTCTGTTCAATGGCGGAGAGCAGGGTGTTCTGGGTGATCTGATTGGAACGGATCTGGTTCAGGAGGTCCTGATTGGTGGAGACTGTCTGCTGGATGACATTGACCCGCATGTTGGTTTCTGTCATCAGTCCTGAGATGGTCTCAGCTGACAGTGAATGGCTCATGATTGTTGCAAGGTTTCAAAGGAAAGTCTGGTCAGGGGGGATTAATATTTAGGCTAAGATGTTATCATCCCTATGATTAGACATGTCGTATTTTTCATAGTGACTGCATTGTGATGCAGTGAGTTCTAATTTAGATTTCAGGTTTTATGGCGTCATTTCCACCACAGGTTCCGAGACTGGATATCCAGGGCAACAGGGTTGTTGCGTCTGGATGCTGGCGTGTGGATTCGCTTGCCGCCAAAGGTCGGGCCAAGGAGATCGCCGATGCGATACACAGGATTCCTGACGCAGAGGTTCTGTCCTGGGATCTCACCGGTATTGAAGCCATGGATTATATTGGGGCACAGCTGTTCTGGAATGGCTGGAGCCGCCATTTCCCGTCCCGGCTGAATCTGACGCCGGATCAGGACAGGCTCTTTGCCCGTCTTTCCCGTGCTGGTGACCTGAACCGTCCGTCTGAGGAGTTCAAGGTCAATATTCCTGAGGTCATCAAGGATGTGCCGCTTGGTTTTGTTCGGCAGCTGATCCGTATCGATCAGCTGCTGGGGCAGCTGACACTGGATTTCTTCCGGTTTGTCAGGTCACCGATGCGGGGCCCCTGGCGTGAGATTTCCGCCAATATCTTCCATGCCGGCGCCCAGGCGCTGGGCATCATTGCGATTGTCGGTTTCCTGATCGGGGTGGTGCTGTCTTATCTGTCCGCCCAGCAGCTGCATATGTTTGGCGGGGATATCTTTCTGGTCGATCTGCTTGGGATGAGTGTTGTCCGTGAACTGGGACCTCTGCTGGCGGCGATCCTGATTGCCGGGCGTTCCGGATCGGCGATGACAGCCCAGCTGGGTGTGATGCGGGTGACCGAGGAGCTGGATGCGATGCAGATCATGGGGATGTCACATGGTTTCCGACTCATCCTGCCAAAGGTGATGGCGCTGGGTCTCGCGATGCCGATGCTGATTGTCTGGACGGATATTGTCGCATTGGTCGGCGGGGCTTTCGCGGGCAAGATGTCGATTGGTCTTTCCGTTGCCTACTTTATCAGTGCATTGCTTGATGCGGTGCCGATTGCCAATTTCTGGATCGGGCTTGGCAAGGGCGTGGTTTTCGGCGTAATCATTGCGGTCATCGCCTGTTATCACGGTCTGCGTATCCAGCCGAACACGGACAGTCTCGGTCAGGGTACAACCAAGTCGGTGGTGACTTCCATCACGGTGGTGATTTTTGCGGATGCCTTGTTTGCGATTGTGCTGCAGGGGGTCGGTTTCTGATGGGAAAGATCATTGAAATCCAGGGGCTACGGACCCAGTTCGGCAAGAACGTCATTCATGAGAATCTGAACCTGACGATTGAACGTGGGGCGATTGTCTCAATCATCGGGGGGTCTGGGACAGGGAAAACAACCCTGCTCCGTCAGATCCTGGGATTGGAGAAGCCTGCCGCCGGCAATATCCGTGTGCTTGGGGTTGACCGTTCGACGGCGTCTTCGGATGAGCTGCGGGCGTTGAACAGCCGGTGGGGGGTGCTGTTCCAACAGGGGGCGCTTTTCTCGGCATTGTCGGTTTTTGACAATATCGCACTGCCCATGCGGGAGCTGCGGGGCCTGCCAGAGCCATTGATTGCCGATGCGGTGATGCTGAAGCTGCAGATGGTTGGCCTGAATCCGATTGATGCGAACAAGATGCCGGCCAATCTGTCGGGGGGGATGATCAAGCGTGTGGCGCTTGCCCGTGCGCTGGCGTTGGAACCTGAACTGATTTTTCTGGATGAGCCGACGTCGGGGCTTGATCCTGTGTCATCGGACAGTTTTGTGGAGCTGATCCAGAGTCTGCATGATGAGCTGGGGCTGACGGTTGTGATGGTCTCGCATGATCTGGATACGATTGTGGATATTTCAACGCAGATTGTTGTACTGGCAGACCGTCATGTGATTGCGAGTGGTCCGGTGGAAACGGTGGTGAGTGTCAAACATCCATTTATTGAGGAATATTTCCTTGGCGCAAGAGGGCGGAAGGTGCTGAAGAGTCTGCCGGATTATGACGCCATGATGAAGAGAATTGAGAGGACCTGATGGAAAACAAATCCCATGCATTCATTGCCGGGTTATTTACCGTCATTCTGGCGGGGGCGATTCTTGCCATCGTCTGGTTCATGAACCGGGATAAGACGGTTTATCTGCCGTACCGTGTGATGACCAACCAATCTGTGGGTGGGCTGAGTCCTCAGGCGAAGGTGCGTTTCAAGGGAATCGATGTCGGTCGTGTGACTGCCATCCAGTTCAGCAAAGATGAACCTGGACAGATTGAGATTGATATCGATGTGAGTGAGGAAGCACCTGTGACGGCGACCACTTATGCGACATTGTCTTATCAGGGTGTAACCGGGATTGCGTCCATTGAACTGAGCGACGAGGAAGTCGGTGGTGAAAAACTGGCGACTTCTCTGGAAAATCCAGCCAAGCTGCCGATGAGACCAGGGCTCCTGGATGAACTGCAGATGCGTGGTCTGGAAATCCTGAAGCAGGTCCAGAGCATCACCACCGGGCTGGCTGCCGTGGTGGATGATAAGAACAGTAAGGAAATTGTCCAGACGATCCAGCATATCAACAAGGCGGCACAGGGTTGGGGACGTATTCCACCAATCATTGATCCCGGTGTCCGTGAGTTCTCGCCTGCTGTCCATGATGGTCATCAGATGTTCCTGACGATGCCCCAGCTTTCCGAAGATCTGAGAGGTCTGATGAAGAAGGCGAACACGATGATGGATAAAGGGGTGAAGAGTGATGCAATGCCGAAGCTGGAAGCGTTGGCATCTGATGCACGGGTAACCCTCAACAATCTCAATAAGCTGCTTGAACAGTATAAACAGCGTCCAACCGGCCTGCTGTTCGGTGCCCGTGGACCAGCGCCTGGACCAGGTGAATCCGGATTCAATGGTCGGTGAGCGTTTTATTGAAAGGCTTTCTATGCTGAGAAGAATCAAATATGGTGTGGTATCGGTCCTGATGGCTGGTTTGCTGTCGGCCTGTTCGATGATGGATACCCGTCCTCCTGTCACACAGTATGATTTTGGCCCTCTGCAGGTTGAGCGGATGGGACGGATGCCAAAGGATATCCCATCGATTGCGACCAAGGTCTATGCTCCGGAATGGATGGAAGAGAATCTGATGATGTACCGTCTGGATTATCTCAATCCCCTGCAGATCCGTTTCTATACAGAAAGCAGCTGGACAGCGATGCCATCCCGTCTGTTCAAGCACCGTCTGGATTCTTATCTGATGTCTGTCGGCAATCGTGCGACGAGTACGATGGAAGGGCAGACGTTGACGCTTCATGTGGTGTTTGAGGATTTCAGCCAGCATTTCTCTGATGAAGGTCACAGTACCAGCCATATCTCTGCCCGTGTCGCATTGTTCAGGGATCAGACGTTGGTTGCCCAACAGCGTTTCACGGAGGATGTCCCGACGGATTCCGCTGATGCGGCAGGCGGTGCCAAGGCTTTTGCCCAGGGTACCGATGCGATGATTGCAAATATCATGAACTGGGTTGCCATCAAAGGTAGCCGCTAAGGCTTTGATCAGGGGGTCTTATGGGAAACGCGAACACTTTTTTTATCTCAGGTGAAGCTGGACAGCTTGAATGTCTGATGGAGCTGCCTGACGCCCAGCCTGTGGGGATTGCCTTGATTGCACATCCGCATCCCCTTTATGGCGGCGAGATGCATAACAAGGTCGTCAGGACATTGGCGAAGAGTTTCAATGAGCTGGGGTACATCGCTGTCCGGATGAATTTCCGCGGTGTGGGACTGTCTCAGGGGACGCATGACTATGGCAAAGGCGAGGCAGAAGATATGGCGCTGCTGATGGAACATCTCCAGCAGGATTTTCCTGGATTGCCGGTTGTTCTCGCAGGTTATTCTTTCGGGACATATGTCCAGTCGCTGTTCTGTGAACAGCTGGGGAAAGCAGGTAAGCCGCAGCCACGGATGGCTTTGGTCAGTACAACAGCCGGGATGTGGACAACGGACACGGTGCCTTCCGATACGGTCCTGATTCATGGCGATATCGATGATATGGTACCTTTGAACAATCTGCTGGAATGGGCGCGGCCTCAAGGATTGACGGTCCATGTCATTACGGGAGCAGACCATTTCTACAACCGTAAGCTTCAGCCGATCCACGATATCATCATGACCTGTTTCAAGTGATAAGATAGCGCCGGTTCTGGGCCGATAGGCCCATATCAAGCATTATTAGGAGTATTTATGAGCACCAGTTTGAGTGGCAGCTGTTTTCTGGGGGATACCGACCCGATTCCATATCCATGCGATTTCCCAATCAAGATCATGGGACTGAAGCAGGATGGGTTTGAAGAGGTTGTCTCTGCGATTGTCTGTCTGCATGATGAAAAATTTGATCCTGCGACATTGCAGGTCAGACCATCTGCCAAAGGCAAGTATCTGGCATTGACGGCTGTTGTGCATGCGGTCAGCCGTGAACAGCTGGACAATATCTATCGGGCATTGACCGCCCATCCAATGGTCAAGGTTGTTCTCTGATTTTTTCAATTTCAAGGGGATGTGATGGGTGCAGTGAGAGTCCGTCAGTTAGGGATGCTTCCCTATGAATCCGCTTTCAGTCAGATGGTGCAGTTCACGCAGCAGCGTACTGCACAGACACCCGATGAAATCTGGCTGGTCGAGCATCCTCCTGTCTATACACTTGGCAAGGCTGCGGATTCCGCCAATGTGCTGTCTGCCGGTCTGATTCCTGTCATTGAGACAGACCGTGGCGGTGATGTCACTTATCATGGTCCTGGTCAGGCGGTTGTCTATCTGCTGTTGGATCTGAAACGGCGGTTCAACCGTCTTTGGGTGCATCGTCTGGTCACGCAGATTGAAGAGGCGGTGATTCAGGTGCTAGCACTGCATCAGATTCATGGTGAACGGCGTTCAGGAGCGCCTGGCGTCTATATTCCTTCGCATCAAGACGCCAAGATTGCCGCGCTTGGATTGAAGGTGACGTGGCGTGGCTGTACGTATCATGGGGTGGCACTGAATGTGGACATGGATCTGTCGCCGTTCCATGCAATCAATCCCTGTGGTTATGCCGGGTTGATGGTGACTGATATGAAAACCGAGGGTGTCATCTGTCAGGTGCCCGAGATCCAGCATGATCTGGTCAGGTCATTGGCGGATACCGTCGGGTTCAGTATCGAGGAGGGGGAAGATGACTGATGACCTTCCTGAACAGACAATCGTGTTTCATCCGCGACAGAAAGGGGCGGAGAAAACCGCCCGCATTCCTGTGCCTGTTGAGCCAGCTGAAATACTGCCGAAGCCACCTTGGCTCAGGGTGCGGGCCCGTGTCTATGATTTGCATTTCAGTCAGATGAAAGACCTCTTGGCGGCGCATCATCTGGTGACGGTCTGTGATGAAGCGACCTGCCCAAACAAAGGGGAATGCTATGGCAGCGGTACTGCCGCTTTCATGATTCTGGGTGACCGATGCACACGCCGGTGTCCATTCTGTGATGTGGCACATGGGGTTCCCCTGCCTCCTGATGAGCATGAACCGGAATCACTGGCATCAGTAGTTGCCCAGCTGAAATTGCATCATGTGGTCATCACCTCCGTGAACCGGGATGATCTGCGGGATGGTGGGGTCGGACATTTCATTGCCTGCCAGCAGGCCATCAGAAAACGGTCTCCGCAGACGCATATCGAAATCCTGACGCCTGATTTCAGGCGGAAAGAATCGGTTGCCCTGAAGCTTTTTGCCGCGCATCCTCCTGATATTTTCAACCACAATCTTGAGACTGTTCCACGACTCTATCCGCAGAGCAGGCCTGGAGCGGATTATCAAGGTTCTTTGCAGCTTTTGGAGGCATTTGGTGACTGTTGCCCGCAGATTCCCAGAAAATCAGGGTTGATGGTCGGGTTGGGCGAGACCGATGACGAGGTTATCCAGACAATCTTTGACCTGTATCAGCATGGTGTCCGGATGTTGACCATCGGACAGTATCTGCAGCCATCCGGACATCATCTCCCTGTCAGACGGTATGTCACGCCAGAGACTTTTGACTGGTACCGTGCTGAATCCTTGAAGATGGGTTTTGAGTTTGTCGCATCAGCACCACTGGTCCGTTCCAGCTATCATGCTGAGCTACAGGCCGAGCAGGTGCTGGGCAGGAAACCGTTGGCAGACTGACCGGCAAGCTGCCTCAAGAAAAAAGGCACACATCCTTACCGATGTGTGCCTTTCCGTTCAGAACAGGTCCAGTTTATTTCTTGGCGCTGCGTTCTTTCAGAGTCCGGTTGACCAGATTGTCCAGCACCTTGACGGTTGCATTGACGGCTTCCATTTCGGACATATCCGCTTTGTTGCCATCACTGACGATTGCCAGAGAGGTCATGTATTTCCCATCGACGATGAGCATTGGGACACCATCCAGTTTGAAGGCATTCATCATGTCGATGCTCTGGGCGCAGAGTGCATCGACATAAGGGGAACGGTACATTTCTTCAAATTTTGCCCGGTCAATACCGTTTTCCTCCATCCATCGGAATACCTGAACGTCGGATTTGAATGGAAAGCGGTCTTCCTGCATGGCTTTGAAGACCTTGTGATGGAAGCTGTTGGTCAGTTCGCCCATGGCGGCAAGCGTGTAGAACATCCGCTGCTGGACATTCATGCTGTCATTGAACTTGACGTGTATCCGACGGAGCAGGACTTTGTCCTTATGCTGTCTTGCCCAGTTGGTGATCGGGGTATCGAGTGAGTAGCAGTGTGGGCAGAAATAACCGAAGAATTCGATGATTTCCACCTGCTTGCCTGCTTCTGCATCCTGTGGTGTGGGCACTGCCTGATAGTCAACCCCAAGCTGTGGATTGGCCGGGGAAGCTGATGCGGTGATGGCGATGAAGCCCATCAGGAGTGCTGCTACCCAACGTGTGAATGTTTTCATCATGGTTTATCTGATTACAGTTGTTGTGATGCCGTCTCTTTTGAGTTTCGCCTGGAGTGAAGCGACGCTGCTGCTTGGAACGGGACCGATACGGACACGGTAGAGGTTGTCGGATGATTTCTGAACCTGTGCCTTGATGCCCAGGAACGCTATGCTGCCTTTCTGGTTGTTTGCCTGATCAAGGCTCTTGAAGGCGCCTGCCTGCAGGGTCACCTGCCCACTGTTACCAGTCTTGGCGGCTTCTGCTGGAGGAGCCGGCTTCTGGATGACAGGGGGTGTGTCAGGTGCTTTCGGGAAGTTTGAGTTGGTCGTTGCTGCAGCCGGTGCATTGGTTGCACTTGGTGCATTTGCCCTGAAGTCTGCCTCAGACTGCTGACCATTGGCAGGCGCCTGGTTCTGGTTGCCATAGAGTGCCTGATTTGGATCGGATGAGGCTGGTGTCTGTGGCTGCTGGGTGGCGACTGGTGGTGTGCTTGCTTCTGCATCGTCCTTTTTGCTGAATGGTGATGAACGCATGACAAAGAATGCCACGACTGCTGCCAGTGCCAGACCGGTGAACAGACCTAAGATAAATCCAAAAAAGGTACCGCTTCTCTGAGTTGCCATAGCTTTTACATTTTTTCAGGAGTGGAAACACCCAGCAGAGCCAGACCATTGCGCAGAACCTGACGGACTGCCTTGAGCAGTGCAAGACGGGCAAGCTTGGTCTTCTCATCGTCAACGAGGAAGCGTTCTGCATTGTAATAGCCGTGCAGTTCGCCAGCCAGTTCACGCAGATAGAAGGCGATGAGGTGTGGGCTGAGTTCATCTGCTGCACGGGTCAGGAGGTCTGGGTATTCTGCCAGTTTAGTGAGCAGTGCGGTTTCGTGTGGCGTGGTCAGTGGTGACAGATCGACATTGTCGAGCTGGGATTCATCTCCCCCCCACTGTCCGAAGACAGAGCAGATACGTGCATGTGCGTACTGGACGTAGTAAACCGGATTCTCATCGGAACGGGAGAGCGCCAGATCGACATCAAAGACGAATTCAGTGTCTGCCTTACGGGAAATCAGGAAGAAACGGACAGCATCACGGCCACGGGTGATATCGCCATTGCCAGACCATTCGATCAGGTCACGGACGGTGACATAGGAGCCGGCACGTTTGGAAATCTTGACTTCAGCGCCGTCTTTCATGACGGTGACCATCTTGTGCAGGACATAGTCAGGGAAGGATTTTGGAATACCCTTATTGACGCCCTGCAGGCCGGCTTTCACACGGGCGATGGTGCCATGGTGGTCACTGCCCTGGATGTTGATGACCTTGTCGAAGCCGCGGCCCCATTTGTTGATGTGGTAAGCGACATCCGGCACGAAGTAGGTGTAGGTACCGTCTGTCTTGCGCATGACGCGGTCTTTATCGTCGCCATATTCAGTGGAACGCAGCCAGAGTGCACCACCATCCTCGAAGGTCTTGCCTTCCCTGGTCAGGGTGTCGACAGTTTCCTGGACCTTACCGTCTGTATAGAGGGAGGATTCGAGGAAGAAGTTGTCGAAATGGATCCCGAATGCATTGAGGTCGTTGTCCTGTTCGTTACGCAGGTAGGCGACGGAGAATGCACGGATGGAAGCGAGGTCTTCCACATCACCGGAGCCGGTGACGGTAGCGCAGTTGCGGGCAGAGATGGTTTTCTTTGCCAGGAAATCCTTGGCGATGTCTGCAATGTAGTCGCCGTTGTACGCGCTTTCAGGCCAACCTTCATCGCCTGGTTTAAGTCCTTTGGCGCGTGCCTGCACCGACAGGGTCAGGTTGTTGATCTGGACGCCTGCATCGTTGTAGTAGAACTCGCGGGTGACGGAAAAGCCCTGAGATGCAAAGAGGGCGGAGATGGCGTCGCCCAATGCGCCCTGACGGCCGTGACCGACGTGCAGTGGACCGGTTGGGTTGGCGGAGACGAATTCAACCATGACTTTCTTGCCGTTACCACGGACGCTTGAGCCGAAAGCTTCTTTTGCTTTCAGGACGTCGGAAACAACCTGCTGGCGGGCGGCTGGTGTCAGGCGGATGTTGATGAAGCCTGGACCTGCGACTTCGCAGGTTTCAATAACGCCTTCATGGGCAGGGGCTGCCATGATCGCGGCTACGATGGTATTGGCGGTTTCCCGTGGATTTTTCTTGAGTGGCCGTGCCAGCTGCATGGCGATGTTGCAGGCTGCATCGCCGTGGGAAGCGTCACGTGGACGTTCGAGTGCGACCACAGGTTTCTTTTCAAGGTTGAGACCATCTGTCAGGGTATCGACCGCGTTCTGGATCAGGCCAGTAATCAGTTGTTTCTGTTGAGCAAGCATGAAATTAAATCAGTTACCAGTTTCAAATATAAACGGATTATGTCCGTTTTTTCAGACCAATGGGAGATTATACCTGTCCTATGGATAACGGATGCAAGTGTAAAAGAAAAAAGCACCTGAAAATCAGGTGCTTTGCGGGAAAAGAGGCATCTCTGCCGGATCGGCGGTTATTTCGTCTGTGGTGCTGGCCGTGGGCCTGGACGAGGTCCGCGAGGACCACCCCGACCATGAGGTCCACGTGGACCATGGTGGCCGCCATTCATGAATTCACGGTCAAAGGTCTTCTGCTGTTCTGGAGACAGTTTCGCATAGAAGTCCTTGACCTTAGGCTGCAGCGATTCCAGATCGGCAATGTGCTTGGACATGCGTTCAATGCCTTTTTCCATGCGTTCGGTGGCAGGTTTGCCATCAAAGTCTTTGGCAGGAGGTGGCGGTGGCACCTGATCGCCTGCTGCTGGTGGAGGCATCTGAGGGCCAGGACCCATTGGACCACGGTGAGGCATGAATTCACTGTCAAAAATCTTCTTCTGTTCGCTGTTCAGCTGGTTATAGAAGGACTTGACCTTAGGCAGGCAGTCTTTCATTTCTGCCAGCTGTTTCTTCATCCCTTCAATGCGTTTCGTCATGCGTTCCGGTGCAGGGAGTTTTTCCATTTCATGGAATTTCGCAAAATCTGGACGTTCCGCTTTTTCTGGGTGTGCGGCAAAGGCTGTCCATGCTTTTTCCTGTGATGCGGAGAGTTTCAGGTCATCATGGAGCTTCTGCATATGCTGTTTATGGAAGTCACCAAATTTGCCGGGCCCCCCTTCTGGGCCCCCTTTGCTTTGGAAACGTGGTGGAGGGCATTCAGAGGTGTTTTTCTGAGGGGTAACGGAATTGCCGGCGGCAAAACAGGTGGCACTGAGACCCAGTACTGCAGTACCTACAGCGAGACAGCGGGTAATTGTACTCATCTTTGCTTTCCTTTCAGGATCAAATGGGAAAAAGTGATGCAACATGAGTGTCAATATAGGGGATGGATTTCTGGAAATGTGTGAAAGAGTGTAACAGTTTGTTGGAACGTGTTTCCTGTCTGGAATTAAAAAACGGCAGATACCGAAGTATCTGCCGTCAGTAATCAGCGCAGGATCAGAATCAGGCTGCGTCGAATTTGTTGACCAGATGACCAATGCCGTCGATGATGACTTCAACGGTGCTGCCCGGTTTCATGGAGCCGACACCCAGGGAGGTACCGCAGGAGATGATGTCGCCTGGTTCCAGGGTCATGTCGCGGGACAGCATTGCGACCAGTTTGTGTGGACGGAAGATCATGTCAGCAACTGGGTAGTTCTGGCGTTCTACACCGTTCAGGATGGTCTTGACGACCAGGCTGTCTGGGTTGTCGATGCCGGAAACGATGCCAGGGCCGAAAGAACCGAAGGTGTCGAAGCCTTTGGCACGGGTCCACTGTGCGAAGGTTGGGTCTTTCATCAGCAGTTCGCCTGCGGTGACGTCATTGGAGCAGGTGTAACCGAAGATGTAGTCTTTAGCTTCTGCTTCGGTGACTTCTTTACAGCGTTTACCGATAACGATACCCAGTTCGCCTTCATAGACAACCTTGCCGTCATAGGTGTTTGGTTTGACAACAGTGTCGCCGTCAGCGATGAAAGCGGTGGTTGGTTTCAGCAGCCAGAGTGGTTCCTGAGGGATATCTGGTTTTTCCTTGCCTTTTTTCTCTGCAATCTTGTTAGCCAGCTGGAAGAAGTTGTTCCAGAGCAGGATCATCTTGCTAGGGTCGCAAGGGGTCATCAGTTTGACGTCTGCCAGTTTGACAGATTCGCCGGTTGGCTGAGGGTTGTTGAACAGGTCACCGCTGTATACAGCGATGTTTTCGCCTTCCAGAGTACCGATCTTAACGTCTTCACCCTGTTTGAAACGTACCCAAGTGGTCATGTTATCTCCTTAACAATAGAACTGCCACCCGCTCAGTGGAGGGTGGCACTGAAATCTTGTAAATACGGAATCGGATAGAAACCGTCAGCAACGGTACCCTGCCCGATGCAGAATTCCGCACATAAATTCCATCATAGCCGAACTGGCAGAAAATTTGTATCAGAAATCGGGAGAAATATGCCTTGAATCAATAAAATGAACGTTGTTTTTTGTTGGATACAAGGCCGGTTTTCTGAGGGGGCATTTGGAATAAAAGCGGTTTTCTGGATTCCGTTGTCTTTTTCCATCAGCACGGGACGACGGCATGATTGGCCTTGGCGTGTTTATGACGGTTGTCTGAAAATCGATATATGTTGTATTTATCTTACATAAATCGGCAAATTGCCTTGTAAAACAGCATCTTCTTTAACATAAATTATGAAATGGGTAGAATTATTTCAAAATATAAAAATCCATTTTTTTGATTGATATGGCGAGTCGGGAAGAACTACGGTTGCTGCGTCAGGCACGTGCCGGTGAATCAGAAGCGCAGCTTATGCTGGGCAAGCTTTATCTCTTCGGCAGTAAAGGGTTGCCAAAGAGTGTGACGACGGCATTGCATTGGCTGGGGCGTGCTGCGGTACAGGGCTCTGTCCCTGCGAAGCAGCTGCTCGCAGAGCATATTCCTTATGATGTCATCCGTACGTATCCTGACCGGAAACAGGCGGAAGGCTGGTACCGCGATGCCCTGAAGGCAGGGACACCACGTGCGGGGCTTGTGATTGCCCAGATGATGCTGGCAGATACGCCGGTCAGCCATGAACGCCATCGTGAAATCATCAAACTGCTTGAAGCAGCCGCCCATCAGAATATCGGTGAGGCGCAGTGGCTGCGGGCAGAACTGGCTGGCCAGCATGAAGCCTATGCCCATATGGATGACCGGACGGCATACTGGGTGACCCAGGCGGCTGAATCCGGGGTTCCAGATGCCAAATCCGCGCTGATTGAATATTCCTGGTCCCAGCAGGATTACAAGACTTTCCTGCAGCACGCATTGCCGATTGCAGAGTCCATGCTGGAGGCTCATGAGGAGCGTGAGAATACAGAACTGGATGGTCAGTCCGTGAAGCTTCTGGTGCGTTGTGGCATTGCCTTGGCAAAGACTGACGGTGCGGCAGATAGGGTGCAGGCGTTATGGGAAACAGCGGCCGCTTACCGTAACGCGGAGGCTGCCTATCAGTTGGGTCTGTGGTTTGCGAAGATGGATGAGCATGGTGCTCGTGTGGCGACCGGTGCGACGTCCACCAGTTTCAAGAAGGCCGTCAAGTGGTTGCGTCAGGCGGGTGACCAGGGGGCACCCAAGGCATGGTATGCGCTTGCCTTGATTTATCAGAAGGCTGAGTTTTCACAGCGCAGTATGGCTGATTCGCTCGATTATCTGGAGACCGCTGGCAATCTGGGTCATCCTGTCGCCCAGTATGAGCTTGGGATGCATGCATGGCGTTGCCGCCGTGAAAGTGAAACGAATGATATCCAGTCGATTTACTGGTTTCAGAAGGCGCTTGGCAATGGCCGGACCGAGGCCGAGCAGATGCTGGAGAAGATTGCCGACAGCGCAGAGCCTGCACCATGGGCGGTGTATGGTATGGCGCATCTGACCCCGGAAATCCTTGCCAGCCAGCCGTTCCTTGCGGCACGTATTGAGCTTGCTTCAGTGTTTGGACTTTCCCGCCCTGAAGCGTTGCTGTTGGATATCCATCAGGCCAATCAAGGTCATTGCCTGCTGGTGGACATCCGCAGTGTCTACCGTCATAGCAGACGGCGCCTGATCCTGATCCGCACCAGCAAGCAGCGCCAGACACTGACCCGCATCAGCCAGCTGTTTGAAAAGGTTGACTGCAGCCTGAAGGGACCTGAAGGCAATTACCGACAGCGTCAGTATCGATTGAAGACACTCTTCCCAGAGATGCCGAAGGAATGAGGTATCAGTTGGATGTTATCGAACCCCGGCTTCGGCTGGTTTTTTTCATGATGGGAACGTGGACTGGATTGATTAGTCGTTGATGATATGGTCCGGCAGCTGTTCAATAGCTTCCCTGTTTGTCCATGAGAAGCATTTTTCAGCAGCTTCTTTCCATGGTAGCCATTGCCAGTTGAGGTGTTCCCGGGGTTCGAGGACGATATCGAACCGTGTAGGCACCTGAAGTCCGAAGACGTGTTCGGTGTTGGTGGTGACGCCAGGGGCGAAACGGTGACGCCAGACGGAGAAAATCTCGAAATCGTGTTCAATCTTCCAGTCGGAAAGATAACGGCGTGCGACCTGCCGTTTTGCAGGATTGGTGTCGGTGACGGTATCGACGACAGTGATGCCGGTTTCCTCAAAGACTTCGCGGATGGCGGTCTGTTCGAGTGCTTCGGCAAGGGATTCCCGTGAACCGGTGACGGATTGCCAGAATCCAGGCCGGTCTGCCCGTTCGATGAGCAGAACATCCAGTTCCTTGGTGTAGATCACGGCAAGGATGGATTGCGGGATTTTATACGTGGTGTTCAATTGGAGAACAGGGGAATCTTTCGATTCCCCTTTCTGTTGTCAGTCTTATTCTGGCTGAGCCATTTCGACTTTTCTCAGGCGGATATGCAGTTCCTGCAGCTGTTTTTCTGCCACAGCGGATGGTGCTGCTGTCAGCAGGCACTGTGCACGCTGTGTCTTAGGGAATGCAATCACGTCACGGATGGAGTCGGACTTGGTCATCAGGGTGACCAGACGGTCGAGACCTAATGCCAGACCACCGTGTGGAGGCGCACCATACTGCAGGGCGTCGAGCAGGAAGCCGAATTTTTCTTTCGCTTCTTCATCGGTGATCTTGAGGGCGCGGAAGACCTTGTTCTGGACTTCTTCGCGATGGATACGGATGGAGCCACCACCGAGTTCCCAACCATTGAGGACCATATCGTATGCTTTTGCATAGCATTTGCCTGGATCGGTTTCGAGCAGGTCTTCGTGACCATCCTTAGGTGAGGTGAATGGGTGATGGCATGCTGTCCAGCGGTTTTCGCCTTCATCGAATTCAAACATTGGGAAGTCGATGACCCAGAGTGGTTTCCAGGTATCTTCGAAGAGGTTGTGGGCACGGCCAAATTCGGAGTAACCAATCTTGTTGCGCAGGGCACCCAGGGAGTCGTTGACGATACGTACCTTGTCAGCACCGAAGAAAATCAGGTCACCGTTCTTGGCACCGGTGCGTTCCAGGGTGGCGGCAATTGCTTCATCGGTCAGGTTCTTGATGATAGGGGACTGCAGACCAGCACGTCCCTTGCTGATGTCGTTGACACGGATGTAAGCCAGACCTTTTGCGCCGTAGATGCCGACGAACTGGGTATAGGCATCGATTTCAGAGCGTGGCATACCAGAGCCTTCTGCGGAACCGCCAGGTACCAGCAGTGCCGCGACACGGCCTCCAGGCATATTGGCGACGTTGCTGAAGACCTTGAATGGAACGTCTTTCATGACATCGGTCAGTTCTGTGAATTCCATTTTGACGCGGAGGTCTGGTTTGTCGGAGCCGTATTTTGCCATGGCGTCGTCCCAGGTCATGATCGGGAATTCTGCCGGCAGGTCGGTATCAAGCGTCTTCTTGAAGATCTGACGGATCATTTCTTCGAACAGGTCGCGGATTTCCTTTTCTTCCATAAAGGAGAGTTCGCAGTCGATCTGGGTGAATTCAGGCTGACGGTCTGCACGCAGGTCTTCGTCACGGAAACACTTGGTAATCTGGTAGTAGCGGTCGAAGCCGGCAACCATCAGCAGCTGTTTGAACAGCTGTGGAGACTGTGGCAGTGCGAAGAAAGCACCTGGATTGACACGGGAAGGCACCAGATAGTCACGTGCACCTTCAGGTGTGGATTTGGTCAGCATTGGGGTTTCAATGTCGATGAAACCGTTTTCGTCCAGATATTTGCGGACTTCCATCGCGATGCGGTAACGCAGACGCAGGTTGCTCTGCATCTGTGGACGACGGAGGTCGAGCACGCGGTGGGTCAGTCGGGTGGTTTCGGACAAGTGGTCGTCATCCAGCTGGAATGGCGGGGTGACGGAAGCATTGAGAATCTCGAGCTCTTCGCAGAAGACTTCAATCTTGCCAGAGGTCAGGTTTTCGTTGGTGGTGCCTTCTGGGCGGGAGCGGACACGGCCGGTGACTTTCAGACAGTATTCGTTGCGGATGGATTCTGCGGTCTTGAAGACTTCCGGTCTATCTGGGTCACAGACAACCTGAACAAGGCCTTCACGGTCACGCAAGTCAATGAAGATGATGCCACCATGGTCGCGGCGGCGGTGGACCCAGCCACACAGGGAGACGGTCTGGCCAAGCTGCGCTTCGGTAGTGAGACCGCAATAGTTGGTTCGCATAGACATAGCTGTTTTCTTTTCTTGGTTGGTTTCATTTGACCGCGCAATGCGGCCGTTGTTTTCTTGAATGGTTACATGCCGCACATGCCGCCTGGACCACCTGCACAGCAGCAGCTGCATGGTGATGTTGGGGCTGGACTGCCGTCTTTGTTCTGGACAGCCGCCGCGGCGGTAATCTGTTTCTTGAAAGTGTCTTTTCCGCAGGATGGACAGGCTGTCAGGGGCTGGTCAGACAGTCTCTGCAGGATATCTTTGGTGAAGCCACAGTCTTCACATCGGTATGCGTAAATCGGCACGGATTGCTCCAGAAATTTCTCTAAGCCTTAGATTATAGTGCTTTTTCTAAATAATGACACTTTCTCAGGATTCTGTCGCAGGCATTTCTTCTGATGGTGGCGGCTCAACGAAGTCATCGGCGCGTTTCCAGATCAGTGAGCCTATCACCATACCGACCAGGGCCACGGCAAAGCCGTAGAGCTGTGGGGGAACAGTGCCCTCGGGATCGATGATTTCCATGGCAATCCAGACGATGGTGCCTGTGATCATGGAAAGCAGGGCGCCTTTGTTGCTGGCGGGTTTCCAGAAGAAGCCAGCCATGAGTGGGATGAATGCGATGACGAGTGTGGATTTGTAGGCGTTTTCAACCATTTCGAAAATGCTGGAGTCGGTATACATGGCAAATCCAAGGACAAAAGCCGCGAATCCCAGTACGACTGCGCGCATCATGAAGAGGTGCTGGCGGTCAGACATCTTAGGGAAGAAGCCTTTGACGATGTTTTCAGAGAACGTGACGGATGGGGCGAGCAGGGTGGCGCTGGCGCTGGACTGAATCGCGGAGAGCAGTGCTCCAAAGAACATGATCTGGGCAAACAGTGGCATGTATTTGATGATCATGGCAGGCAGGATGAGCTGACCGTCGATTTCTGCGATGGTTTCGCAGAGTTGTGGATCCAGCAGGGTGGTGGCATAGCAGAGGAACATCGGCAGGAGACCGAAAAGGATGTAGAAGGCGCCACCGAAGATAGAGCCCTGCTGAGCGACGGTCTCATTTTTCGCGGAGCCAATCCGCTGGAAGATGTCCTGCTGGGGCATGGAGCCAAAGAGCATGGTGA
The DNA here is from genome assembly GCA_963651715.1 of Anaerovoracaceae bacterium. Classification (GTDB taxonomy): domain Bacteria; phylum Pseudomonadota; class Gammaproteobacteria; order Burkholderiales; family Burkholderiaceae_D; genus Oxalobacter. The sequence goes on along the minus strand of CAVJQJ010000172.1, from coordinate 835 downwards.
TGCCGGGGCCAACGAAAGCAAAGATAGCGGCGGTGTTCATCTCGGGGATGAAACTGAGTTTGCCTGCCTCATAGGCATGATTGATGACGAAGCCTGCGCCGCCAGGAATCATGCCGGCCATTTCAAAGCAGATGTAGATGATGCCGCCGACGATGATGAGCATCTGGACGAAGTCGGTGATTGCAACGGACCACATCCCGCCCAGAAGGGTGTAGATGAGCACGCAGCCGAGACCAATGACCATGCCGATGTTGATGGAGACCGCTCCATCGGAAATGATGTTGAAGACGAGACCCAATGCCTTGATCTGGGCGGAGACCCAGCCGAGATAGGAGACGACAATACTGAGTGCGACGATGACCTCGACCGCCCGTCCGTAGCGGTAACGGTAGAAGTCGGTGATGGTGATCAGGTTCATGCGGTAGAGTTTTCTGGCGATGAGGATACCGACCAGGATGAGGCACATGCCTGAACAGAATGGGTCTGCGATGACGCCGACGAAACCTTCCTCGACGAAGGTGTTTGGAATGCCGAGAATGGCTTCAGAGCCAAACCAGGTGGAGAACACAGTGGCTGTCACCACGTACAGGGGAAGCGCTCTGCCAGCTACGGCAAAGTCTCTTGAGCTTCTGACGAAACGCGCAGCGAAGATACCAATCCCGACTGACGCGACCCAGTACAGAATGACGAACCAAATCAATGCGTTCATGTGGCAAGCATAGAAAAACGGCGTTGTTGAAAGAGAAGCAGATTATAAGGAAAAACTGACCAAAAACCAAAAAGGAGCCTGTAACGATATCTGTGGACATTTATCAGAGATAGGCTGAAACCCTTT
>CAVJQJ010000171.1:0-4303 GCA_963651715.1 Anaerovoracaceae bacterium | reverse complement strand
GAACACAAAATTGGCTATTGATATGTGCCTGAACAATCCGAAGTGGAAATTAGGTGTTCAGTTACATAAATATTTGAATATTCAATAATTTTCTTATGTTAACAATTACTAGGAAATTGGAGTTTGATGCGGGACACCGTATTCCAGACCATCGGAGTCAATGTAAGAATCTGCATGGTCATCGTTATGTATTGCACATTACCTTGGAAGGACGGCCAGTTGACCAAGACGGTCATGCTGCCAACGGCATGATTCTTGACTTTTCAGATGTCAAACGGATTGCAGAAGAGAATCTGGTGAATAAATGGGATCACGCTTTTCTAGTATATGAAAATGATATCGCTGTGCGGACATTTCTTGAAAGCCTTCCAGATCATAAGACAATTGTCCTGAAGAAGGTTCCAACGGCGGAAAATCTTGCAAGCATTGCTTTTGATCTTCTGAGAAAAGTCTATGCTGACTTTTATGGTAATGCCTTGGCGTTGAAAAAAGTCAGAATCTATGAAACCCCTAATTGTTGGGCTGAGGTAACGGCGGAATCTTTTAATGGATGATGACGTCACTTACATGCGCGAAGCATTGCTTCATGCAAAAAAAGCTGCGGAAATTGGAGAGGTGCCTGTTGGTGCTGTGATTGTACATAATGGGAAAGTCATTGCATGCGGATATAACAGGCCTATTACAACTCATGATCCCACTGCTCATGCGGAAATTGTTGCTTTGAGAGAGGCCGCGGCTGTTCTGGGAAATTACCGTTTACCCGAATGTGAGATGTATGTGACACTGGAACCTTGCATTATGTGTATGGGAGCGATGTTTCACGCTCGATTGAAACGGATAGTTTTCGGTGCGAATGATTTCAAGACAGGAGCTTGCGGGAGTCTTGTTGATCTGACTACTGATTCAGTCATTAACCATCATGCATCTGTTAAAGGCAATGTGCTTGCAGAAGATGCAGTTGGTATTCTTCAGGAATTTTTTGCGACTAGGCGGGCGGATGCGAAGGCAAAGAAACGCCGTGAAAAGATGATTGAGGGCAATGGCGTTATCGGAGAATCTGGGAAAGACTGAAAAGACACTATTCTTTAGGGGAAGAAAATGCAGAGGTTTTTGTTTCTGCTTTGTTGTCTCTTGGCTTGTGTTATTAAGGTAAATGCGACTCCAGTTATGGAAAGCATGGAGCAGAAAATAGTCATGGATGAATTGTCAAATAACAAAATGGATGTTGGTTTAGGCTTAAAAGTCGGTGTTGCTGTCGTTGCTCCCAGCGGTTTTGCCCAACAATCAGGTCGTTGTGAGAAAGGTATTGAAGTTCTGCGACAGCGGGGATTTGCTGTTAAGAACTACTATGATGCCAATGCACATGACCAACGGTTTGCTGCAGCAGATGATGTCAGACTGGAACAGCTTAAAAAAGCTTATGAGGATCCTGATTCCAAGATAATCATGGCTATTCGTGGAGGGTACGGTGCAAGCAGGTTGCTGAACCATCTGGATTTCAGACAGATGGCCAAGACAGGGAAGGTGTTTGTTGGTTATAGCGACATAACAGTCATTCAGATGGGATTGCTCAAATATGGGGCAGTGAGTTTTGCCGGACCAATGGTCTGTAGCGACTATGGAATCGATGATCCAAGTGCGTTTACATTGGACTCCTTTGAAAAAACGATTTCAAAGAAGTCGGTAAAAATCCAGTGGCAGGGAAAAGGGAATCCAACAACAGATGTGTCAGGTGTTTTCTGGGGGGGGAATCTGACAATGATTTCGCATCTTGTTGGAACGAAATGGTTGCCTGATATCAAGGATGGAATTTTATTCGTTGAAGACATCAGTGAACATCCTTTCCGTGTTGAACGGATGCTGATTCAGTTGGATGAGGCAGGTATTCTCTGTCAACAGAAAGCTCTGGTTCTGGGGGACTTTACAGGCTATCGGTTGTCTGACGTTGATAATGGATACGATTTTGAAGCGATGCTGTCATGGATTCGGAAACGTGTATCAATTCCTGTTATAACAGGACTTCCATTTGGGCATGTCAAGGATAAAGTAACTTTGCCAGTTGGGGCAAAGGCTCATCTCCACTCAGCAAAAGATGGGGTAACCCTTGAATTAAGTGGTTATCCGACAGTGAAATAAGACTCTTTTCTGTATTTTAAAAGGATTGTAAGTGCTTTCAGTTGCAAATGTAACGATGCAGTTTGGCGCAAAGCCATTGTTTGAGAATGTTTCGGTTAAATTCGGTGAAGGCAACCGTTATGGGTTGATCGGTGCAAATGGTGCAGGGAAATCAACCTTCATGAAAATTTTAGGGGGTGATCTCGAACCAAGTTCTGGTTCTGTCAGTATTGACAGCAATGAACGGTTGGGTAAGCTCAGACAGGATCAGTTTGCTTATGAGGATCAACGTGTTCTGGATGTTGTCATGATGGGACACACCGAAATGTGGCAGACAATGACAGAACGTGATGCTATCTATGCCAATCCAGATGCAACAGACGAAGATTATATGAAAGCAGCGGATCTTGAAGCCAAATTTTCGGAATATGATGGTTATACAGCAGAAGCTCGGGCTGGAGAGCTTCTGCTGGGTGTAGGGATTGGATTGGAGTTGCATGATGGGCCTATGAGTGCTGTGGCACCAGGTTGGAAGTTGAGGGTTCTATTGGCACAGGCACTTTTTTCAAATCCTGATATCCTGTTGCTTGATGAACCGACGAACAATCTGGATATCAATACAATCCGCTGGTTGGAGAATGTTCTTAATGAACGTGGCTCAACGATGATTATCATTTCCCATGACCGTCATTTCCTGAATCAGGTCTGTACGCATATTGCGGATATGGATTATGGAACCTTAAAGGTTTACCCTGGTAATTATGATGACTATATGCTTGCTTCATCGCAGGCAAAGGCTCAGCGGCAGGCTGCAAATGCCAAGGCAAAAGAGCGGATTGCTGAGTTGCAGGAATTTGTGAGACGTTTTTCTGCCAATAAATCCAAGGCTCGTCAGGCAACTTCAAGAGCCCGTCAGATTGAAAAAATCAAGGTTGAGGAGGTCAAGCCATCAAGCCGGCTTCATCCATTTATCCGGTTTGATTCTGCTAAGAAACTCCATCATCTGGCTGTAGAAGCAGAGCATATATCCAAGGCGTACGACAGGCCTGTTATCAATGATTTCAGCATCATGATCGAGGCTGGTGAAAAAGTCGCTATTATCGGAGCCAATGGGGCAGGTAAAACGACCCTGTTGAGATGTTTGGGTGCAGATGCATGCTCAATGAATGCAGATAATGGCACTGTAAAATGGGCAGAACATGCAGATATCGGGTACATGCCCCAAGATACGTCGGTTGAATTTTATGGTGATATGTCACTGACCGACTGGATGACCGAATTTAAACAGGAAGATGATGATGACCAGAGCATTCGTTCTGTTTTAGGACGTCTTCTTTTTTCCGGTGATGATGTCAGGAAATCTGTTCAGGTGCTTTCTGGTGGAGAGAAAGGCCGCATGATGTATGGCAAATTGATTCTTGGACGCCATAATGTGATGTTGCTCGATGAACCGACAAATCATATGGACATGGAATCAATTGAATCCCTGAATATCGCATTGGAAAAATACACGGGTACATTGCTTTTCGTTTCTCATGACAGGGAATTTGTGTCCTCGTTGGCAACGCGTATCCTTGAGGTAAAAGATGGTACAGTCATCGATTTCAAGGGAACTTATGATGAATACTTGAGTTCCCAGGGGATTGAGTAAGGCATAACTGATCGATTATCTGTTTGGAAGGATTCCTTTTTCATATTGTTGGGATGGTAAAAATGCAGGAAATTAAAGAATTTCAATATGACTTGCCTGAAATGCGCTCAGGGGAACGCTCTCTTGCCAATGCATGGGCTCGGGTACCCCGCACTTTAACCAAAGAAGAGAAAAGCATTTACCGTGAAAAAATCAAACGTCTTCTCAGGGAAAAGAATGCGGTATTGGTTGCGCATTATTATGTTGATGGAGATATTCAGGATCTTGCTGAGGAAACGGGTGGCTGTGTTGCAGATTCTTTGGAAATGGCACGTTTTGGTCGCGATAATCCTGCCAAGACTTTGGTTGTTGCAGGGGTCCGTTTCATGGGGGAAACGGCGAAAATCCTGAGTCCTGAAAAGAAGATTCTGATGCCTGATTTGGATGCCTGCTGTTCTCTTGACCTTGGTTGTCCTGCAGATGAGTTTTCTGCATTCTGTGATCAGCATCCTGACCGTACAGTCGTTGTGTACGCAAATACCAGTGCAGCGGTCAAAG
>CAVJQJ010000170.1:0-2466 GCA_963651715.1 Anaerovoracaceae bacterium | reverse complement strand
GCCTTACAGGCGATATGAAGAACCACCGGCTATGCCGGTGGGTAGCTTTTTATGGGGGAGGATTATTTCCTGAAGACGTTCCGTTTGGAACAGACCGGACAGTCTGGATTGCGTTCCATCTGCAGGGTTGTCCATTCCATGTTGAGGCCATCCAGCAGAAGCAGTCTGCCGGTCAGTGGTTTCCCGATGCCACCGACAACCTTCAGGGCTTCCGCCGCCTGTGTGACACCGACCAGCCCGACAACCGGTGCGAATACGCCGACCTGAGCTGCCTTGATGTCGGTGAACTGCATGTCCTGTGGATAGAGGCAGGCGTAGCATGGGCAGTTTTCCTGACGGGGATCGTAGACGGAAATCTGACCGTCGAAGGCGACCGCAGCGCCAGAAATCAATGGTTTGCCCAACTTCATGCAGACGCGGTTGACGATGATGCGGGTGGCGAAGTTGTCTGTGCAGTCCAGGACAACATCGACATCCTTGACCAGTGTTGGCAGGGCGTCTTCATCCATCCGTTGGGTGACAATCTGGACATCAATGGTAGGGTTGATGCCATGCAATGCGGTCTTCGCGGATGCTGCCTTGAGTGTCCCACACCGTTCGGTGGTATGGATAATCTGACGCTGGAGATTGTGGACCTCAACGATATCGTCATCGACGATGGTGATTTTTCCCATACCGCTCGATGCCAGATAGATCAGGGCGGCAGAGCCCAGCCCGCCAGCGCCAATGACGAGTGCGGATGACTGGGAAATCTTTTCCTGTCCGGCTTCTCCCATATCCTTCAGCAGGGTATGGCGGGAATAGCGGAGTTTCTGTTCTTCATTCATGGTCATTCCTGTTCTTGCCGTTATTTTTTAGCAGCTGGTTTTGCTGCAACTTTCTTGGCGGATTTTGAGAGCTTGACCGGTTTGCCTTTCAGGTAGTTGAGGGCCTGGGTCAGTTGGAAATCCTTGGCGGTACCGTATTCAATCGGACGGTAATTCTTCAGGTTGTCCAGCTGTTTCATTTCTTCTTCGGAATCCCGTGCGTTGGCTTTTTCGTCATCACCGTTGGTGAGATGCTTGTCGAGGTCCGCTTCACGGATGCGGAGCGCATTGATGCCATCGCCGTTTGCGGTTTCATCGACGAGCAGGTCAGGAATGATGCCTTTTGCCTGGATGGAACGGCCGCTTGGGGTGTAATAACGGGCAGTTGTCAGTTTCAATGCGGTGTCTTCTGTCAGCTGGCGGATGGTCTGGACAGAACCTTTACCGAAGGTCTGGCTGCCCATGATGATGGCCCGTTTGTGATCCTGCAGAGCGCCTGCAACGATTTCAGATGCGGATGCGGAACCGGTGTTGACGAGGACAACAATCGGTACTTTCTTGACAGCTGCAGGCAGTTTTGCCAATGGGTCTTCGCTGGTGCGGTTCATATAGTATTCAGGGCGTGCATAGAATTCCGCCTTGGATTCTGGCAGCTGTCCGTTGGTGGAGACAATCAGGCTGTCAGATGGCAGGAATGCGGAAGCCACACCGATTGCGCCAGGCAGGACACCGCCTGGGTCGTTTCTCAGGTCGAGCACGATGCCCTTGATGTTAGGGTTCTGGGCGTAGAGCTTATTGAGGTGTTTGACCAGATCCTCAACGGTTGGATCCTGGAACTGGACGACACGGAGCCAGATGTAGCCTGGTTCAATCATCTTGGATTTCACGCTGCGGATGGTGATCATGTCGCGGGTGAGTGTCAGGGTGATTGGTTTGAGGACGCCTTTGCGGGAGAGTGTCAGGGTAATCTGGGTACCTGGGTCGCCACGCATTTTCTTGACGGCTTCGTTGAGGGGCATGCCCTTGACATTGACGCCATCGAGCTTGATGACCAGATCGCCTGGGCGGATGCCGGCTTTATAGGCAGGGGTATCTTCGATTGGAGAGATGACCTTGACGTAGCCGTCTTCCATGCCGACTTCCATGCCAAGACCCCCGAACTTACCGGTCGTGCCTTCTTTCAGTTCCTGGAATTCTTTCTTGTCCAGATAGGCGGAGTGTGGATCCAGTGACGAGACCATGCCTGAAATGGCTTCTTTCAGCAGTTTGCGGTCATCAACCGGTTCAACATAGTCTGATTTGATCAGTGCAAATACGTCTGAGAGCTGCCGGAGTTCTTCAACTGGCAGGTTTCCCGCAGGCTGTTTCTGCGCCATTGCGGTGCCGAATGCACCGAGCACAATGCCCAAGCTGAAAATCAGGATGTTACGTAATTTATTACCCATTTTCTGAATCACCTATTTAAATCTGGATAAGTTGTTGAATATGCGGGTTCAGTGATATCCCCATCAATGAATCCGTTGAAGTGTGAAGTATAACCCTGTTTGAAGAAAGGTTTCATATCGGGAATGGCGTTGATGATGGATCTGGCAGGGGGAATTGAGCCTGTAACGGATTCTGTGGAAATTCAAAATCTGATAATTTAGGAGAAAATCAGAAT
>CAVJQJ010000169.1:0-2832 GCA_963651715.1 Anaerovoracaceae bacterium | reverse complement strand
GTTTTCTCAGGATTTCCCCTATCGCACGGCGTTTCTCTCCGTAAAAGACCTGTCGTCTGTATTTCGGGGCAAAGACTATGTGGTACTTACAATTCCACTTCGTATGGGATAAGCTTTTGGTGCCACTCATGTGATTTCCTTCTTTCTGGTTTATTCGATTTGCAGTTGCTAGCCGCATTTCTTTTCTACCAGTTCTGAAGGTGTTTTCTCACCATAGCTGTAAGCTTTTTGGAACCCCCAGCTTAGCTGGGGGTTTTCTTATGACAAGAAAGGTCCTGCCATCGCTGGCAGGACCGGATTCGTTTCATTCCCGAAGGAATTCAACTTATTGTAGTAACGGATCTCACCCCATAAAGCTACAACAGCTGTAGTTTAACCTAAACCGGATAGACCACACAAATATTTTTATCTTGGCATGATTTTCATGCATCAAACCGCCGGAACCCATTGAATTATGGTTAAAATAAACAGAAATTTGATTTGGGTTTCTGGAGGCGGAAATGAATCATCGGATTATTGGTCTGGATATCGGGATTGCATCAGTCGGCTGGGCGGTTATTGAAGAAGGCAGACGCATTATTGATTTGGGTGTCAGAGTTTTCGACAAGGCGGAAACCGCCAAGGAAGGCGATTCCCTGAACCTTGTCAGAAGAAAAGCCCGTTTGGCAAGAAGACGGCTTTCCCGTCGATCATCACGATTGCGTCAGACTGCCCAGCTCCTCAAGTCGATGGGGCTGATTGCCGATACCGCGGATCTGCATCGTCCCTTACCCAAAGACAGTGCCAAAGCCGCAGGTGAAGGCAAGTCGCCATGGCAGTTGCGGACAGAAGGACTGGACCGTCTGCTGTCGCCACTTGAACTCGCCAAAGTCATTTTCCATATCATCAAACACCGGGGATTCCATTGGGTCAGCAGTGCTGAACGGGCTGCAGCTGACAAGGACAAAGAAGGTAGTGCCATCAAACAGGGGCTTGCGAAAACAGAAGCCCGGATGCAGGAAAAAGGTTACCGCACCTTGGGAGAAATGATTCTTCAGGAATACCCTGATGCCCAGCGCAACAAAGGCGGTCAATACGAAAAAGTCCTGCCTCGGACAGGATTGGATGCAGAACTCCGTATGATTTTCACCGCACAGCAGAAACTGGGCAACCCATCTGTTTCTGATGCCTTGGTGGATGCGGTTGTCGGCAACGGTGACCGGAAATCAGGCCTGCTCTGGAAACAGAAACCCCCACTGCAAGGGGAAGATATTCTCAAGATGCTAGGTCACTGCCGTTTTGAACGGGATGAATACCGTGCACCAAAATGCAGTTTTGCGGCAGAACGCCATGTCTGGCTGACCCGACTGAACAACCTCCATCTGATTGATAACGGAACGACCCGAGGGCTGACTGCTGACGAACGGGCAGTTGTACTCAACATGCCTTATGAGCAGAAAGGTGACCTGACTTATAAGCAACTTCACTGCAAATTGGATAAGGCTCACCTGTGGGATGACAGTTCGCGGTTTGCTGGGCTGAAATATGGTGAAAAAGATCCAGAAACAGCCGTCCTCTGTAAAATTCCCGGCTGGCACGAACTTGAAAAAGCCTATCTGAATGCAGGCTGTCAGGGAGAATGGAAACAGCTGGCTGACAAAGCTCTGTTGGAAAGCCGCTCGGATCTCCTGGATAACATCGCCTTCATACTCTCGGTTTATAAAGAAGATGAAGAAGTCCGTCCACAATTGGAACAGCTGATCGGCAAAGACAACCACCGACTGATCGAATCATTGCTGTCTGTCCGCTTCGACCAGTTCAGTGCACTGTCACTGAAAGCACTCAATGCCATCCTGCCCCATATGAATGCAGGGGACCGATATGATGAAGCCTGCACTAAGGCAGGGTATGACCATCGCGCCCAAGGACAGGAAACCAGCGAAAAAACAAAATACCTGCCATCCCTCTTCAGTGGGCGCAATGAAAAAGGCACCATGGTCTTCAATGAAGAATTGGATGTGCCACGGAATCCAGTCGTCCTGAGAGCGATCAATCAGACCCGTAAAGTCCTCAATGCCATCATCAAGAAATATGGCTCACCATCCAGCGTCCATATCGAACTGGCACGAGACCTGTCACGCAGTTTCTCTGAACGCAATGCCATTAAACGGGAAAAGGAAAAATATGCCGCCAATAAAGAAGCTCTGATTGCCGACTTCCGTGCACTGTTCCGTGCTGAGCCCAATGGCAGAGATCTTGAGAAATACCGTCTTTACAGGGAACAGCAGTGCAAATGCCTGTACAGCGCGAAGCCACTATCAATTGAACGGTTGCTGGAGCCAGGGTATGTCGAGATTGACCATATCCTGCCATATTCCCGGAGTTTTGATGACTCCAAGAACAACAAGGCACTGGTGCTGACCAGTGAAAACCGCGACAAGGGAAACCGTACCCCATTTGAATATATGGGCAGTGACCCTGACCGATGGCATCTGTTTGAGGAACACGTCAAATCCCTGAAAATCAGCATGGCAAAGAAACAGCGGTTGCTGAGGAAAGACTTTGGTTCACAGGCTCAGAAGGAATTCCGGGAAAGAAACCTCAATGACACCCGCTATGCCAGCCGATTCTTCAAGAACTACGTGGACAGCTGTCTGCTGATGGATAACCCGGATGCCAAAACCAGTACCGTCACCGTGAATGGTGCTATGACCAGTTTCCTCCGGGCAAGATGGGGACTGCTGAAAGTCCGTTCTGAAAGTAACCGCCATCATGCAATGGATGCTGTCGTGGTTGCCTGCTGCACCACCGCGATGAACAACCGTATCAGCCGATATTCCCAGAATAAAGAAC
>CAVJQJ010000168.1:0-5809 GCA_963651715.1 Anaerovoracaceae bacterium | reverse complement strand
GTGCAGAACGTGGTGAAATTTGCTGTACGGGAAAACGAAGCCGTTTGATGGTTGGATAGGAGAAAAGGATGGGAAATATCATTGTTGGAGGCGGTCTGCTGCTGATTGTTGTGGCGATTGTTCTCAATGGAATCCGTCGTTTCCGTCAGGGGAAATCGGTTTTATGTGATGGGAGTTCATGCAGCTCCTGCGGTGTGAGCGCTTTCTGTCAGCCCGGCAGGCATGTCGGGACTGTTCCTGAGAATACTGAGCAGGTTGTGCGGTTTGTGAAGCGTGTTGACGGACTGCAGTCATAGAAATGGGGGAGAAATCATGGGTACAGTGATTGTCGCTGGCGTACTGTTGATGGTGATTGCATTGATTGTTATCCATATCATCCGTAAGGTCCGCCGGGGTGGATCGGCTTTCTGTTCAAGTTGTGACTGTGGTTGTGGGGGCGAGGATACGGGGTACTCAAAAGCCAGGGAAAAGGTGGTGGATGACTGCTGCTGTTCAGGTGGAACCTCATATCATTGTCATGACCATGAAAGACCGTAAGCGCTGATAGCACGGCTATATCTTGCTAAGACAGGCCCGTTGGAATCCAGCGGGTCTGTTTTTTGTGGGATTGGAAAGATTGAAAATTTATTTTTTTACTGCTCTTGAAATACCCCAACCTCGCCCATATACTTAGCACTCGTTAAGGGAGGGTGCTAACAGGGCCGCCTCCCGGGCTCCGTTTGGAGCAGGTTTTTATGAGCCGTCCTACATGACTGGGCGGGTCAATCAGATAAATTTCATGGATTTTTATAAGGAATTGTTATGAAACTTCGTCCTTTGCAAGACCGTATCATCATCAAACGCGTTGAACAGGAAACCACGACTGCTTCCGGTCTGATTATTCCTGACGCAGCTGCTGAAAAACCAGATCAGGGTCAGGTACTGGCAGTTGGCAACGGCAAGGTGCTGGAAGACGGCAAGGTCCTGCCTCTGGATATCAAGGTTGGTGATTTCGTACTGTTCGGCAAATATTCCGGTCAGGCCGTAAAGGTTGACGGTGAAGAACTGCTCGTTATGCGTGAATCCGACGTGATGGCAATCATCGAACAGTAATCTGTTCCGCCTCAGTCGTTTTTCATCGTATCAAGAAAAGATTTTAGGAGAATTCAATGTCCGCAAAAGAAGTTGTATTCGGCGATGCTGGCCGTAGCAAACTGGTAGAAGGCGTCAACATCCTGGCTGACGCAGTCAAGGTAACTCTGGGTCCTAAAGGCCGTAACGTCGTTCTGGAACGCACCTGGGGCGCACCACTGGTCACCAAGGATGGCGTTTCTGTCGCGAAGGAAGTTGAGCTGAAAGACAAGCTCATGAACATGGGCGCACAGATGGTCAAGGAAGTCGCTTCCAAGACCAATGACAATGCCGGTGACGGTACTACCACTGCAACCGTTCTGGCTCAGGCTATCGTCCGTGAAGGCATGAAATATGTTGCCGCTGGTATGAACCCAATGGATCTGAAACGCGGTATCGACAAGGCTGTCGCAGCAACCATCTCTGAACTGCAGAAGATTGCTAAACCTGTCACCACCAGCAAGGAAATCGCCCAGGTCGGTTCTATCTCCGCAAACAGTGATGCATCTATCGGTGACAGCATTGCTGAAGCAATGGACAAGGTCGGCAAGGAAGGTGTCATCACCATCGAAGACGGCAAATCCCTGATTGATGAACTGGATATCGTTGAAGGTATGCAGTTTGACCGTGGTTACCTGTCTCCATACTTCATCAACAATGCTGAAAAACAGATTGTTGCGATGGATAACCCATATGTCCTGCTGTTCGAAAAGAAAATCTCCAACATCCGTGATCTGCTGCCAGTTCTGGAACAGGTTGCCAAGGCAAGCCGTCCACTGCTGATCATTGCTGAAGATGTTGAAGGCGAAGCTCTGGCTACCCTGGTTGTCAACAATATGCGTGGCATCCTGAAGACCTGTGCTGTCAAGGCGCCTGGTTTCGGTGACCGCCGTAAGGCAATGCTGCAGGATATCGCTATCCTGACCGGTGGTACTGTGATTTCTGAAGAAGTCGGTCTGACACTGGAAAAAACCACTCTGGATATGCTGGGTCAGGCAAAACGTATCGAAATCGACAAGGAAAACACCACCATCATCGACGGTGTTGGCGAAGCATCTGCTATCGAAACCCGCGTCAAGGAAGTCCGTACCCAGATCGAAGCTGCAACTTCTGACTACGACCGTGAAAAACTGCAGGAACGTATCGCTAAACTGGCAGGCGGTGTTGCAGTGATCAAGGTTGGTGCAGCAACTGAAGTTGAAATGAAAGAAAAGAAAGCACGTGTTGAAGATGCCCTGCATGCAACCCGTGCTGCAGTTGAAGAAGGTATTGTTGCTGGTGGTGGTGTTGCACTGCTGCGTGCCCGTGCAAATGCTGCGGTCAAGGGGGACAATGCTGACCAGGACGCTGGTATCAAGATTGTTATGCGTGCACTGGAAGAACCTCTGCGTATGATTGTTTCCAACGCAGGTGAAGAGGCTTCTGTTGTCGTCAACAAGGTTCTGGAAGGTACCGGCAACTTCGGTTACAACGCTGCTACCGGTGAATATGGTGATATGGTTGCAATGGGGGTTGTCGATCCTGCGAAGGTTACCCGTTCTGCACTGCAGAATGCGGCTTCCATCTCCGCTCTGATCCTGACCACCGATTGCGCAATCTATGACATCCCAGAAGAAAAACCAGCTGACGCTGCTGGCGGTATGGGTGGCATGGGCGGTATGGGTGGCATGGGCGGCATGATGTAATCATCATCCTGTCCGGGGTCCCAACCCGTTTACAGCAAAAAGACCTGAAGTTTTTCATCAGGTCTTTTTTTGTCTGTGGTATCGGACAGCGGTTGCTGCTGAGGGAGCTTCGGTTACATGGTGAAAGGCAGTGGCAGCAGTGCGGATTCCTCAACATCAATCTGTGCGATGCATTTCATGAGAACGTCCAGGCTCTGTCCCAGTTGATCAAGGTCTGAGGCGTCCATTTTGGCAAGTGCTTCAGGTAACAGCCCCCTGACAGGGCCGGTGGTCTGCTCGATGAGTTTCTGTCCCTGTTCGGTCAGGGAGATGAGGACGATGCGCTGGTCGTTTGCTGTCCGGGTTTTCTTGACCATATTTTTCTTTTCTAGGGCATCGAGCAGATTGCTGGTGGTGGTCTGATGAATAGCCATTTTCTTGGCGATTTCACCGACGCGCAGTCCCGGTGACTGGTAGATTTCTTTCATGACCCAAAGCTGGGCACCGGTGACGCCGAGCTGTTTTTCAACACGCTGGGAGTATTTCTGGGCAGCACGGATGATGACCCTGAATTTCTGCAGGATGGCAAGGTGCTGTGGGTCGGTGTCATTAGCGGGGGTGGATTCTGGATTCATGGATGCTCCATTGGGGAAAACGCTTGAAATATATTTGAGCGAATATAAAATAGACTGACTTGGATTAGGTGAGATTATCGGACAAAACATGGCTTCTCCACAATTACCGCCATCTGCGGATGATGAGCAGAATCCCAAACGTTTTCAAGTGCAGTCGGTCTGGCAGCTCCTGACATGGGTGATTGCACCGTTGCTGATCGGCATTGCTGGCGTCGGTATGGCGAAAGTCAGTGTAATCTGTTACGAAATCAATTCCTGGATTATTGCCCGTGCGGGGTTTGGACCTTTGGTTTATATGCCAATCGGGTATGCCCTCCTGATTTATGCGAGCCGTAAGTTCTTTCCTGGGACAGGGGGGAGTGGTATTCCTCAGGCGATTGCGGTGCTGGCGGATTATGATGGTCGGAAAAAATCCAACCTGCTGTCGCTCCGCATTGTGGTGGGCCGTGTCCTGCTGTTGATTGGTGGGCTGATTATCGGTGCATCGGTCGGTCATGAGGGACCAATGGTGCAGATTGGCGGTTCTTTGATGCATGCCTTCTTCGGTTACAGTACCTTGAAGACTGCTGAACAGCGTCAGGTACTGGTGCTGGCGGGCGGTGCTGCGGGTGTTGCGGCAACCTTCAACGCGCCTTTGGGGGGCATGATGTTCGCCATGGAGGAGATGGCGAAGAAATATGTGTTCAAGGGGCATAACCGGATGATCCTGACAGTGTTGCTGTCAGGCCTTGTTTCACTGCTGATTATGGGCAGTTACACGTATTTCGGCCGATATCACATTGATATGGCTTTCTGGACACATGTGCCTGCCATTATTGTCTGTGGTGTGGTTGGTGGTGTGTTCGGAGGTCTGTTCAGTCTGGCTGCCCAGAAAACGCCTGATGCCCTGCCGACCAATCTGCGCAGGATGCTGGTGCATCATCCAATGGCGTTTGCTGCAATCTGCGGTTTGATTGTCGCGTGTCTGAGTCTGGCGACAGATGGCGCGATCAACGGGACAGGGTATGTGCCAACCAAGATGGCGCTGGAAAGTGATGCACCGACACATGTCTGGTTCTATGGGCTGTCGAAATTCATTGCAACACTGCTTTCCGCATTGAGTGGTTTGCCAGGGGGGCTGTTTGCGCCAACGTTGTCTGTCGGTGGTGGTCTGGGGGATCTGGTGTCCCATATCCTGCCGGATCTCGCTCCTCATAAGGCGCTGATTATTTTGGTCATGGTGGCTTATCTGGCTGGGCTGACCCAGTCACCGTTGACAGCCTTCATGGTCACCATGGAAATCACCGGCAGCTATGAACTATTGATGCCGATGATTGCTGTCTCGTTGATTGCGAACTTTGTGTCGCTTCTGGTGTGTCCGACGTCGTTCTATCACAAGCTTGCACTCCGGTTTGAGAAGAAACCGGAGTGCAAGGCAGAGACATCATCTTCTGCATCAGATGAGGGACATCAGGCATCGTCTCGTGAAGCAGATGTGGCTCCTTCAGCCCAGCAGGGCTCAGTTGCACCAACCCAACAGCGTGTTGCGGTTGATGGTGATTTCGTGAAGCCTGATGGGGAGAAGCGTGATGATGTGAATGGTAGTGTAGGAGGAACGTCATAACACGCTTGTGACGACAGGATAAAAAGCCGTGATGAGACAGACATCACGGCTTTTCTGTTAATGGTTAAGGTTATTTCTGACGGCAGGCGCTGCAGAGACCATACAGCGCGAGGTTATGCTCGACCAGTTCAAAGCCAAGACGTTCTGCGACTTTTTCCTGATGGCGTTCGATTTCAACATCCTGAAATTCTTCAACTTTGCCACATTTGATGCAGACGATATGATCGTGATGATCGCCTTCGTTGAGTTCGTAGACGGCTTTGCCGGTTTCGAAGTAATTGCGTATCAGGATGCCAGCCTGCTCAAACTGTGTGAGCACCCGGTAGACAGTGGCAAGGCCGATATCCTGATTTTCTGCCAGAAGCAGACGGTAGACGTCTTCCGCATTGAGATGCCGTTCTGCATTTTTCTGGAAAATATCGAGGATTTTCAGACGGGGCAGAGTTGCCTTGAGTCCGGTTGCTTTCAGATTTTGAGAGTTGATACCCATTATTTTGAAGAGCCTTTGTTTTCAGAATTGGTTCTTTACGATTATCTGCTTTATCATATAGCTTTTGCAAAGTCTGCTCAATAAATTGCGATTAGGATTCAACACGGTCATGCGTGAAAAACTGGATAATCTGTGGCGCCGCCTGTGCCTGCCGTTGCTGCTGTCGTCAACGGCTGCGGTGTTGTTTGGGTGCGCCTCAAGAAACCCTTTGATTGATGAAGATACGCCGGTCGATGATGACAAGGCTGCTCTTTCAATTGAAGCGGATGAACAGAAACTGCGTGACGAACAGGCGGCGGCCGAACGT
>CAVJQJ010000167.1:0-6001 GCA_963651715.1 Anaerovoracaceae bacterium | reverse complement strand
TCCAGATCGTGGATGTGGTAATCCGCATCACGGTGCGCCTGACCGATTTCTGGAGGGTAGACATGGCTCAGCCAGTAGTTGGCGGTGATCTTGCCGGAAACGTTCAGGATCATGCCCCCTAGAGAGTACCCCTGATTGGCATTTGCCTTGACCCGCCAGTCAGCGCGGCTCAGATATTCCTCGATAGAGGAAATGGCATCAACAGCGGATATGTCACCAGTTGCTCTATTCATTTTTACCTTTGTAAGTTGATTATTTACAAGTTCGGTCGCCCGGCGGCAGATTGCCTCGTTCATTTTCAGCCACCCAGTGCTCATAACTAATCAGATTGCCCTCACGCCCGACATACAGGCATTTAGACCGCTCCGCAGCCTTTTTTGTGCCAAGGGTATGACCACCCTCCTCCGCGTAGAAAAAGCCCGCCTCGCCACGCATACCCCGCTTGATGGACACATTGATGGCATCCGCACCAAACACACGGCGCAGCTCATCGATGAATGCTGCTGTGGCAGGCATCTCATCCCTCATCCATCCGCTTTTCTTTGGCTGTCCAGTCATTGCCGTCCCAAGTGCCCCATCTGTCCCAAGTCGTCCCAAGTGTATTTTTCAACTTGGGACGGATAGCAAAAAACACCATTGAAAACAAGGCTTTAAAGCCGTCCCAAGTTAGCCGTCCCAAGTTCGTCAACTTGGGACATGGGACGGATGACAGATTAAAACGGCACATAATCACCCCCGTTTTCATTGTCTGGCTTAGGCCGATGGTACATCCACTCACGCGAACCACTCGATTCACGCTTTCTCACCCAACCCAGCTTACGCATGCAGATGCCAATGCGGATCACTTCACCCCGGGCAGGGCCAAGACGGCCAGCATCGATATGCAGCGCCTTCGTCAGTAATTCCACCGTACTGACCTTATCCAGCTTGCCGCCGACCGTCACCTCACCGTTCACAGACCTGCCATCCAGATAATGGCTGATAATGTCACCCCACGGATCATTCAGCTCACGCGCCGCCTGTTCCGGTTCAATAATGGCATTCTCCTCAGGTGTCGGATACCACAACTCACCCTTACGCATCCGCACCACAGCCTCGCCAATCAGCAGGTCACGGTCATGACGCAGCGCATCCGCATCAATATTCTTCGCATTCACAGGCCAGAAACGCCGGTTACCCGTCGCATCACGGAAATACTGGCCCTCATTCGTTGTTGCGGCAAAAACCGTCCTGCGAGGCACATTCTTGATACGCCTCCCATAAGGCTCACGGTAACGGTCCGTCTTACTCGACATAAACGCCTTGATCGCAGTCGTCTCAGCACGGTTGAACTGCTCCAACTCCGCAATCTCATACAGCAACGCCCCCTGAATCGTCAGATAAGAATCCTTATCCCCCATCTTGAACGGCGTATCACCAAACCACTCACCGCCCAAAATCTGCAACGCAGTCGACTTACCAATCCCCTGATTGCCCTCAAAAACAGGTGCCCAGTCATACTTACAGCCTGGACAATACGCACGCTTCGCCATCCCAATGAAAAACAGACGCGAAACAATCCGGATATACCGTGTATCCTCTGCCCCCCAGTAAATGACGAACGCCGTATCAATCCGGTTGGCACCATCCCACTGCTCCGCACAAAGGTCCATATACTCCGTCACCGAATTGAACTGATTGCGGAAAGCGCACTCAGACACCGCCTTCTCAATATCCGCCGTATTCGACAGCGTGAACCCATACTTTCTGGCAATGAACATTCCCAGATTGAAATCATCCGACTCCGTCCATTCACCCGCCGCACGCTTATCCCATGGCAGCGGATGACGCTTCAACTGAAGCTGACTGAACTCATCCAACGCCACACAGCCACGCAGATCCGCATCATGCTCCAGAATCATCAACACATTCTCACGGCAAGGCTTGATCTTCTCCTTATCGCCAGAACCCGTCTTGAAAAGCACCGCATACACAGACGGTTCATCCGGATCCGCGGAAGCCCCCGCAGGAGTCTTGAACTCAACCCGGGCATTACGGATGAACCCAACCAGCTCATCAGCAGTCGCCCCATCCGCAATCCAATCCGCACAATCCCAGCCAGAAGGCTGCTCACCGGGAAAAGGAATATCAACCATCCGGACAGTCGAACCATGGCTGTACAGAATGTCAGCAACCTTCAGCATGCACTTCATGCCAGGCTGACGCTCCTCAGGCTTCAGATTACCCTGCTTATCCTTCTGCGCATCACAGTCCGGCCACAGATACACCGTTCTGCCATAGAGAGGCGACCAGTCAGCCTTATCCGCAGCATTCGACCCGCCGGGAAAACTCACCACATTGAACAATCCAAGACGCCTGCTTTTCGACAATGCGTTTTATGTTTCCGACCTCGCCAGCACCATCCAGACCACCAAGCCCCTTTCCGTTTCCAGACGGCGGAGGAACATCACCGATATGAGCCGACACGGTGTTTGTTCCGTTGAAGTTGTAAGCAAAGGTCAAAGCGGACTGCGTTGACTTGAACAGTGGCATCACACCTCCCCGCTTTCCCCGACTGCAATGATTCCGCAGATGGTCACCGACCCGACAATCTGCTCTGCCAGCTTG
The DNA here is from genome assembly GCA_963651715.1 of Anaerovoracaceae bacterium. GTDB lineage: Bacteria > Pseudomonadota > Gammaproteobacteria > Burkholderiales > Burkholderiaceae_D > Oxalobacter. The sequence continues at coordinate 3,394 of CAVJQJ010000167.1, read as the reverse complement.
GATGCCTGAATCTGTGTCTTTGCCATGCCCCAGAAAGAGACTGGATGCCTGTCTCGGCTTTACTGCCGACAGAAGCTGTCAGGGGCGATTGCAACGGCAACACTGGATGAAGAGCCAGATTTCGGCAACGTTGCCTGACACTCAACAAACCACGGAGAAGCAAAATGGCAATGCACAGAACGGTGAATCACGACCTGCCATGGCATATGGAAGTCAGGCGATACATCAACCGCAAAGGCGAAGAGAGCATCAGTTATTACTACATAACGCAAGTTGATGAAAACGGCAAGCGAAAGGCTATCCCGCTCGGTAAAGACCTGAACATGGCTCGCAGACGCTGGGCGGAGCTTGAGGGCAAGCCAGCCGTGCCAGAGTCATCCATATCCGCCGTCTATGAGAAATATCTCACATGGGCGGAGGATAGAGAGCAGAGCGGACTTTCCGTGTGGACACTGGCTGATTATCGGTCAAACTGGCGGTTCTTAAAACCAGTGTTCGGCAAGACCTCAATCAACAAAATGAAAGCGGAGTTTCTATTCCGTTACTTCGATAAACGGTCATCCAAAATCAGGGGAAAGAAAGAAATCAAGTTTCTCGGTACGCTGTTCAACTGGGCAAGGGCGAGAGGTTATATGACCATCGCAAACCCTGCACAGGGCATCACTCGGTTGATGAAAGCACCATCCCGCCGAACGATATATGTTACTGATACCGAGTTCCTGCTGGTGCGAAAAAACGCCATCCAGCCCGTTCAGGATGCAATGGATATTACCCTGCTCACTGGGCAACGCCCTGCGGATGTTTTCCGAATGATGTGGAGCGACATTCAGAACGGCGTTCTGATGGTACATCAGGCAAAGACAGGAGCAACCGTTCGCATCTCGGTTGAGGGTGAACTCGAGGAGGTACTCAACAACATCAGGTCACGACCAGTTATCAGCCGTTACATCGTGGCAACTGGTAAAGGCAGACCCATGTCTGATTCAGCGTTCAAACGTGCGTTCAGTGATGCCAGAGACAAAGCGGAGGTCGAAGCAAAGGAAACGGGTGTCGAGTTCCACCGCTGGCAGTTTAAGGATTTGAGAGCCAAGACAGCCACAGACTCAAACAGCCAGACCGAAGCACAGGAGTTGCTCGGTCATAAAAACGCATCAACCACGGTAATCTATCGGCGGGACAAGGGCAAAATCGTGTCACCGCTCAAGCGGAAAATTTCCTGAAATTCCCAAAAAATTTTTTGGAATTTATCGGTAAAAACGACAATAAAAAAACGCTCACCGTGAAAAAGTGAGCGTTTTCAATATGTTGGTTGGTGGGTTGTGAGAGACTCGAACTCTCGACCTACGGATTAAGAGTCCGCAGCTCTACCAACTGAGCTAACAACCCAGCGAAGATGTAATTATAGCACTTTCATTTAACCTGTAAATAGGGTTTCTGAAGATTATTTCGATTTCTGCGACCAATCCTTCGATGAAGATGTTTTTCCGCAAAAAAACTATGATTCCCCCCCATCTCTATCCAATCTGCACAGATTATGTGCACCCATTATCCTTCTCGATTCTCGCGCACCATTTTTGTGCATTTTCTTCAATCTTTGGACTACTCAGGCACATTTATTCCTAAAAACCACGTTTTTTCCCGCTTCAAAAAATTGGCACATACCTTGCATCATCCTGTGTGTCCCTGCTGTGAATGGGTTACAGCAGAAATCTATCAATAAATGGGGCCAGCTGTTTTGGTCGACAGTTGGAAAACAGAAAAAATCATTGTCTATAAAGAGAAGTCAGTCTGGTTTGTTTCCAAAACAAATCATGACGGAAAGGAGATAAACATGAAACTTGTTACTGCAGTAATCAAACCATTCAAGATGGATGAGGTCAGGGAAGCCCTGGCGGCAATCGGTGTCCAGGGCATGACCGTCACCGATGTCCGTGGGTTCGGACGCCAGAAAGGCCATACCGAACTGTACCGCGGGGCTGAATATGTTGTCGATTTCCTTCCAAAGGCCAAGCTCGAGATTGCTGTCTCAGACGCAGAGCTCGAATCCGTCATCGAGGCAATCTCGACAGCAGCAGCAACGGGCAAGATCGGCGACGGCAAGATCTTCGTCGTCAATCTGGAACAGGCCGTCCGTATCCGTACGGGTGAATCCGGTGAAGAAGCACTTTGAAAGGGGGTTATCATGAGAAGACTGAGTACATTACTGGTGGGTCTGCTTGGCCTTGGTATGAGTGGACTGGCGTTTGCTGAAGAGGCTGCGCCTACTCTGGATACGGGCGACAATGCCTGGCTGCTGACCTCGACCCTGCTGGTCTTGATGATGACCGCGCCTGGCATCGGGCTCTTCTATGGTGGTCTTGTCCGTGCGAAGAACATGCTTTCCATCCTGATGCAGTCCTTCATGGCTTTTGCCTTGGTGACCGTCCTCTGGTTCCTCTACGGCTACAGTTTCGCGTTCACCGGTGACGGTGCGTTCATCGGTACGGCAGAGAAGGTCTTCATGAAGGGCATCACGATTGATACCCTTTCGACTGTCCTGCCAACGGTCCCTGAATATACCTGGGCGGCGTTCCAGGGCTCTTTCGCCTGCATCACCGCAACCCTCCTGATCGGTGGCTTTGCTGAACGTATCAAGTTCGGTGCGGTCATGGCGTTCATCGCCATCTGGTTCACTTTCAGCTATGTCCCACAGGCCCATATGGTCTGGGGTGGCGGTCTCCTGCAGGAAGATGGTGCAATCGACTTCGCAGGTGGTACGGTTGTCCATATCAATGCGGCAATCGCGGGTCTGATCGGTGCTTACTTTGTCGGCAAGCGTAAAGGTTTCGGCAAGGTCCAGATGATGCCGCATTCCCTGACATTGACGATGGTCGGTGCCTCCCTCCTGTGGATTGGCTGGTTCGGTTTCAACGCAGGTTCCGCCGGTGCGGCAAACGGTCTGGCTGGCCTGGCATTCGTCAACACCGTCTGTGCAGCTTCCGCCGCAGCACTCTCCTGGGCAATCTGTGAAAGCTTCACCCGTGGCAAACCCGGCATGCTGGGTGCCGCCTCCGGTGCGGTCGCCGGTCTGGTTGTCATCACCCCAGCTGCAGGGTTCGTAGGTCCGATGGGTGCGATTGTCATGGGTCTGATTGCCGGCGTGGTCTGCCTGTGGGGTGTCACCGGTCTGAAACGGCTCCTGAAGGTTGACGATGCGCTCGATGCCTTCGGTGTCCACGGTGTGGGTGGTATCGTCGGTGCGATCCTGACTGGTGTGTTCGTCAACACCTGCCTGGGTGGCCAGGGTACCGATTTCTCGATGGCTGAACAGGTCTGGATCCAGTTCAAGAGTGTGATTGTGAGCGGTCTGTGGTCTGCGGTTGTCTCTGTAGCCGCCTACTTCATCATCGACAAG
>CAVJQJ010000166.1:0-7619 GCA_963651715.1 Anaerovoracaceae bacterium | reverse complement strand
CCCCTGACCTGCGTCGTCAGAGGCTGCGGTATCGCACTGGAACATCTCGATCAGTACGAAAACATCTTCTCATACGAATAAGATATAAGGCGTCCAGCAGGGCGCCTGTATTTTTTTCTTGAAGATTATCGAAATGCAGAACGAACAATCACCACTCTTCAAACAGGGAATGCCAACATTGGTGAAGCTCATCATCTTTGTTGTGCTGGCGCTTATCCTGTTGGTCGGTGACGCACGTTTCAAGGTCCTGAGCGGTGTCAGGACGGCTGTCGGCATGCTCATCTATCCATTCCAGCGTATCGCCATCATTCCCTCTGACCTGTTTGACTCAACTTCAGAACAGTTCCGTTCCGGAGATGACATGCTGGCGGAAATTGACGAACTCAAGGCACAGCTGACTGAACTGGCGCCAGAGGTGCAACGGAATGCGTTGCTGGAAAAAGAAAACGCGCAGCTCAGAAGTCTGCTGGCACTGAAAACGAACAGCAGGGTTCCCGTCCTTGCCGGTGAGATTCTCTACGACATCCACAACAACTTCACCAACAGGATTGTGGTCAACCGTGGCTCAGATGACGGAGTTCTTCAGGGACAGGCAGTCATCGATGAAAATGGGGTTGTTGGGCAGATTTCACGGGTCTGGAAGACATCCTCTGAAGTCACACTGCTGACAGACCGCGATCAGGCGATTCCAGTCCTGAATTCAAGGACTGGAGACCGGAGTGTCCTTTATGGTGGCGGACAGTCTGGTTATCTTGAGATGCCTTACTCGAATGGTTTCTCCAGTATGGAAGAAGGAGATCTGCTCATCACTTCCGGTATTGATGGTGTTTATCCTTCAGGTGTTGCTGTTGCGGTGATTGCTGAAATCATCCGTCCAGACGGTGAAGAGCCGGGCAGAATCATCTGCCAGCCTAAAGGAGGCGTCAATCAGAACAGGCACGTCCTGATTACGCTGACGGACATTGACAGCTATCCACCAGAACCACCGATGGAGACCAAACGGAAAAAAGGTGAATTGCCTCAGCCTCAGGGAGGGGAATCATGAGTTTCGATGCCTGGTCCACGGAAAAAGAACAGCGCCCGGCAAGTCCGCAGTTCATCTGCATCAGCTTTGTGGTGGCGTTTATCCTGAATCTTATGCCTTGGGGGCAGGTTTACGGCGTGCCTGATTTCGTTGCACTCGTCCTGCTTTTCTGGGCAATCAACGAGAGCTGGCGGGTAGGTCTTGGTGTTGCTTTTCTGTTAGGGTTGTTCATGGATGCCAATAATGCGACATTCTTGGGCGAAACAGCGCTTGCTTATACCCTCATGACCTATTTTGCCATTACACTTCATAGGCAGATCCTTTGGTTCCCCCTGAAAAAGCAGATTTGGTACATTCTGCCGCTGCTTTTTGTGCCGCAGTTTGTCCAGCTCATGGTTCAATATCTTGCAGGGAACAGAACCATAGGATGGTTTTGGATACTTGACTGTGTCATCGGCACGGTCATCTGGCCATTGGTTTATTGGCTGCTCACATGGCCGCAGCGCAGGGCAGATTCGGCACGCGGCCGGCTCGCCTGAAAATAAAGAAGACGCATAATGGCGAAATTAGACAATAACGGTAAGGACATGCACCAGTTCCGCAACAGGATTGTTGCACTGGCGATATTTGTGCTTATCTGCTTCTTCATCCTGTTGTTGCGCTTTATCTGGCTTCAGATCATCAGTTACGACAAATATGCCGCAAAAGCAGAAGACAACCGTGTGACCATTGTGCCAACCATGCCGGAACGTGGTCTGATTCTCGACCGCAATGGGGTGGTCCTCGCAAACAACTATTCTGCCTACACCCTCGAAATCACACCGGCCAAGCTTGAAGGCAAGCTTGAAGAAGTCATTGAGAAACTCAAGAGCGTTGTTGAAATCACCGATCTGGACCTCAAACGTTTCAAACGCCGCATGGAAGAGTCCAAGCGTTACGACAGTATCGTCCTGAAGGCAAAACTCTCTGATACAGAAGTTGCCCGTTTCACCGTCCAGCGTTTCCGTTTCCCTGGTGTTGAAGTCCAGGCAAGAACATTCCGTCAATATCCAATGGGGGCCGTTGCCTCACACGCCATCGGTTACATATCCCGCATGAGTCAGCATGACCTCGATAATCTGGATGAGGACGAAGCAAACAATTATCTGGGAACCACCCATTACGGTAAGGAAGGGATTGAAAAGAGTTACGAAAAAATCCTGCATGGCGTGACCGGTTACGAAAAAATGGAAGTTTCGGCAAGTGGTCGGGCTGTCCGCCTGTTGGAAACCCGCCCAACCGTACCGGGTAGCAATATCGTCCTTTCCATCGACATCACCCTGCAGAAAGTGGTTGAACAGGCATTCGGTGGACGTCGTGGTGCACTCGTCGCCATGGATCCTAACACTGGTGAAGTCCTTGCCTACGTTTCCCAGCCGACCTTTGATCCGAATCTTTTCGTTGATGGTATTGACCATCAGAACTGGGAGGCTCTCAACAATTCTCCGAACAAACCATTGCTGAACCGTCCAATCCGTGGTGCGTATCCTCCAGGTTCGACTTATAAACCTTATATGGCGATGGCTGCCCTTGAACTGGGCTACCGCTCGCCGGGACAGGGCGTTTCTGATCCAGGTTATTTCGATTATGGTAACCACCGGTTCAGGGATGATGCGAAGAACGGCCACGGTTTTGTGGATATGTACCGTTCCATCGTCGTTTCCTGTGATACCTACTACTACGTCCTTGCGAGGGACATCGGTGTCGACAACATCCATGATTTCATGATGCAGTTCGGTTGGGGACAGAAGACCGGTATCGACCTGCTTGGCGAACGTTCTGGTGTCCTTCCTTCCAAGGAATGGAAACGCAATGCCTACAAGAAAGAAAGCCAGCAGGAATGGTTCCCAGGCGAAACCGTTTCTCTGGGTATCGGCCAGGGCTACAATACCTTTACCCCGGTTCAGATGGCATTTGCACTGTCACTGCTTTCCAATGATGGCGTCGCGGCAAGACCACACCTCGTCAAGGAAGTTGAAGATCCTGTCACCCATGACAGAACCCCGATTACCACAGAAGTCGTCCGGCTTGAAAACATGAAGACTGCAAACTTCGAATTCATCAAGCGTGCGATGGTCGGTGTAGCGCGTGGTGGTACCGGTGCCAAGATTTTTGGTGGGGCACCTTACTCCACAGGTGGTAAGACAGGTACAGCCCAGGTCTTTACCGTTGCGCAGGATAAAAGTTATGGTTCCTACTACCTGAGCGAATTCAAGCGGGACCACGGTCTTTATATCGCATTTGCTCCAGCTGACAAACCACGTATCGTTGTTGCATGTATTGTGGAAAATGCAGGTTTCGGTGCGGATTCCGCTGCGCCAATTGTCCGTCGTGCACTTGACCACTTCATGAGAGGAGGCGGAGATCCTTCCGCTGCAGGCGGTGGAACAGCGAAGAAGGCGGCCAACCGTGCCGGTAATCGTGGTGATGCGCCATCCAATAATCCAGGTGACGACCAGAAGCCACAGCCTGCTCCAGCACCGGCACCAGCGACTGTGACACCACAAAAAGGTGAGAAAAAGGAAAAATAAGAGATATCCATGAATGACACCTTAAAGAATTCTGTCCTGACGCGGCTCAAGAAAATCGGAAGCACATTTGATGGCCCTTTGGCATTGATTGTCTTCCTGATTATGTCTGTCGGCATCATCACACTGTATTCGGCAGGTATTGATTTCCCGAGCCGTGTTGAAGACCAGATCCGTAACATCATCGTCTGTTTCGTCCTCATGTGGATTGCCGCAAGCATTCCGCCACAGCAACTGATGCGGTTTGCGGTGCCAATCTATACCTTCGGGGTGGCATTGCTGGTTGCCGTGGCGCTTTTCGGTGTCGTCAAAAAAGGTGCCCGTCGTTGGCTGAACATCGGTGTCACCATCCAGCCTTCAGAAATCATGAAGATTGCACTGCCACTCATGCTGGCATGGTTCTTCCAGATGAAAGACGGCAAACTCAACTGGCGTGAATATATTATGGCATTCGTGATTCTGGGCGTTCCCGCCACATTGATTATGAAGCAGCCGGACTTGGGAACTGCAATCCTGGTTGCGGCAACCGGTTTCTACGTCATTTTCCTCGCAGGTCTGGCATGGAAAGCCATCATCATCATGTTCGGCTGTTTTGCCGCATCCCTGCCATTTGTCTGGATGTTGCTGCACGACTACCAGCGTCACCGTGTGCTGATGCTCATCGACCCATCTTCCGATCCATTGGGTAAAGGTTTCCATATCATCCAGTCCGTCATTGCAATCGGGTCTGGCGGTGTGACCGGTAAAGGCTGGATGCAGGGTACACAGGCATACCTGAACTTCATTCCTGAACGGACGACAGACTTCATCTTTGCGGTCTATGGCGAGGAATTCGGGCTCATCGGCAACCTTGTTCTGCTGCTGCTTTATCTGCTGCTGATCGGTCGTGGTCTCATCATCACACTGCGTGCCTCCACAACCTTCTCAAGGCTGTTGGCTGGTGCAATTACCATGATGTTCTTCATGTATGCTTTCGTGAACATGGGCATGGTAAGTGGTATCCTGCCGGTTGTCGGTGTGCCACTGCCATTCATGAGTTATGGTGGCACTGCCATGGTCACATTGGGGGTTGGTGCAGGTATTCTCATGAGTATCCATCGCAATCGGAGTCTGGTGCAGACCTAGTCCAGATCATAAACCGTTTCGGAAGGCTGATATGCACTTATTCAGGAAACATAGCGGACTCACACTGGCGATACTGGCCGCGTGCTGCTGTGGTTTTCTGATGTCAGGCTGTTCAACCACATCAAAGAAAAGAACATCCACCCATCGCACGCGAAAAGGCGGAGGGTACTACAAGGATGATGGACCGGGTGACTACATCCCGCCTAATCTGGACAAAGTCCCGGATGCGGTTCCTAGGGTCGAGAAAATCGCCAGTGGTCCAAGCAAACCCTATGAAGTCATGGGGCAGACCTTTACCCCGATGACATCCCTCAGCTACTATAAGGAGCAGGGGGTAGGGAGCTGGTATGGCCGTAAATTCCATGGGCTTCAGACATCATCAGGCGAAACCTACGACATGTTCGGGATGACGGCGGCGCATCCAATATTGCCGATTCCAAGCTATGCCCGTGTCACCAGCCTTGAAACAGGCAAAAAAGTCATCGTCAAGATCAACGACAGGGGCCCGTTTCTTAGCAGCCGTCTCATTGACCTGAGCTACACGGCAGCCTACAAGCTCGGCTATGTGAAAAAAGGGAGTGGCAGGGTCGAAGTCGAACTGCTCCTGCCTGATGAAATCGAACGGATCCGGAATGGTTCGACGGCTGAATATACCGGTACCGTTTCGACCAAGCCGATCTCTGCATTCAAGATCGATCCATCTCATAAGAAAACGGCGCCCAAAACAACCACTGCGTCATCATCGTCAGTATCAACTGCACCTGTCATCCCAACGGCTGCGTCAGGTATCAGTGGATATTATCTTCAGTTCGGGGCATATCAGGACATAGGTAATGCGCAGGTCCACCAGAGCAGATACAGCGATGCTTGGGAAAACCGTTACCCGCAGATCAAGGTAGTGCCGGTCAATGGGCTCTATAAGCTCATGGCAGGCCCATTCTCAACCAAGGAAGAAGCATCTCTCGCCCAGCAGGAAATGCAGGTCAAGGGCATCAACGGATTTATCCTGAAAAAATAAAAGCGAAGGGTATCCCCCTTCGCCTTCAGGTGAAGCTCTGTCAGAAACAGAAATCAGTCGTTATACAGCTTCTGCTTCAGTTCACGGCGCTGCTGCGCTTCAAGACACAAAGTTGCGGTTGGACGGGCGAGCAGGCGTTTGATGCCAATTGGTTCGCCGGTTTCAACACACCAGCCGTAGTCACCGGAATCAATGCTTGCGATAGAAGATTTGACCTTCTTCAGCAGTTTGCGTTCACGGTCACGGGTACGCAGTTCAAGAGCATGTTCTTCTTCAATCGTTGCACGGTCAGCTGGATCAGGAACCAGTGTGGTTTCGCGGAGATTTTCAGTCGTCTTACCTGCATTTCTCAGCAGATCCCTTTCCATCTGCTGAAGGCGGGCTTTGAAAAAATCCAGCTGGGCCTGGTTCATGTAATCGTCCTCACTCATTTTCAGGAGTTCTTCTTCCGTCAGAAGAGCGGGCGTCTTTTTCGCTTTGGTCGTCACTTTCATTCTCTTCGCCTCATGAAATTTAGTTTATACGGGGATATTTTTTATATCTTCACCCATGGTAAAAACAAAAAGATAGCGTAATGTAATAAACTTCGTGCAATCTGTCAAAAGCATTGGTTAATAAAATGCGAAAAAAGCCAGAAAAACCTCAAATTCCTCTGGCTTTATCAGATTCGAAATCAGGAAATCAATCCGTCAGGCAAGCCTCAAGCCCTTGAAGGAAAATATCTTTTGGCAGTTTTTTCCCGATAAAGACAACCTTGCTCTCGCGGGGACCGTCTTCCCATTTTTCAACAAGGTCAGATCCCATCAACTGCTGGACGCCCTGGAACACCACCTTATGGTCAGTGCCTTTCACATTCAGCACACCTTTGTAGCGCAGCATTTCCGTGCCGAACTGGCCGATCATATCATCGAAAAACAGATTGAGCTTTTCGGAATCGAATGGGCGGAAACTGCGGAACACAAAAGACACGATATCATCCAGATGATGGTGGTGATGGTGATGATGTCCGCAGCCACAGGTGCATTCCTCACCGTGTTCGTGGTCATGATCATGGTGATGGCCGCAGCCGCAGGTGCATTCTTCTCCATGTTCATGGTCGTGATGATGACCGCAGCAGCATTCGTGGTCGTGTTCATCTTCGTGATCGATATCCAGATCAGAATTCAGATTGAACCCCTGCAGATCCAGCACATTGCCGATGTCAACCTTGCCGAAATCAGCTCTCATGATGGCGGCATGGGAATTCATATCGCGGACACGTTCAGCCAGTTCATCAATTGCGCCGGGTTCTGCAAGATCCACCTTGGAAATCAGGATCTTGTCAGCAAAACCCACCTGTTGGCGTGCTTCTTCATATTCATCCAGCTGATGCATGCCGAAAACACCATCCAACAGCGTGATGATGCCGTCAATCATATAGCGGTCTGCGACAGAATCTTCCAGGAAGAAAGTATGGGCAACAGGACTTGGGTTGGCCAGACCGGTGGTCTCAATAATCACACGGTCAAAATTGATTTCCCCCTTGTCTTTGGCGGCAGCCAGATTGTTCAATGCAGTGACCAGATCGCCACGGACAGTACAGCAGACACAGCCATTGCTCATCTGCACAATCTGTTCAGCATCATCTTTGACCAGAATGCCACTGTCGATATTTTCTTCACCGAACTCATTTTCGATGACAGCAATCCGCTGCTTATGGTCGTTATCCTGCAGGATACGGTTCAGCAGAGTGGTTTTACCCGCACCGAGAAAACCCGTGATAATCGTGGCAGGAATCAATTGTGGCGTAGCTTCTGGCATCACAGCACCTTCATAAAACGAATAGAAAACAAAAGCCGGTTCCAAGACAGGAACAGGCGGCAGAACACATCAGCTTATGGCGATG
>CAVJQJ010000165.1:0-2836 GCA_963651715.1 Anaerovoracaceae bacterium | reverse complement strand
GCCCTGAGCAGCAGCCATGTAATCAACGGGGTCAACAGAGGTGCCAATAAGGTGTTGACGCTGGTGATGCCCACCGAGAGTGCGATATCACCTTTGGACAGGTAGGTGATGACATTGCTGGCAGTTCCGCCTGGACAGGTCCCTACAAGCACCACGCCCGCCATCAATGCCGCATCGAGTTGAAAAAGGCATCCTAAGCCGTAGGCAAGCAAGGGCATGATGGTGAACTGCGCCACGCAACCGACGATGATGTCTTTGGGTCTGGTGACGAGGAGTCTGAAATCTTCCGTTTTCAGCGTCAGTCCCATGCCGAACATGATGATCATCAGCAGTGGTCCGAACCATGCTGTTGATATCCAGAGCCCAAGACCGGGATAGAAAAGCACCATGGTTCCTATCGCCACGACAATAGGAGCCATGTATTTTCCGAGTATTTCCGCGATTCTGATGAGGGCCACCATCACCTTCCATCCATCTGATCCATACAAACGCTGTATTATCCGACTTTACGGTCTGCGATGACAGGTCATCCCACGGTTATGCCTGATTTTCGGCCACTGGATTCCCGTAGGCTTTCAGGAAGATCTCAACGGCATAATGGACCTTCTTGGTGATTTCCGTATTTGGCATTGGTTTGCCTGGATTGAACAGGTGGAATTCGAACACCCCTGTCCGAATCAAACCGAAGAAATGGCAGGAAGCGAGTTTCGCATCGCTTTTCGGCATTTTTCCCTGATCCATGCAGTTCTGCAGATATGCTTCCATTGTGGACAGGGCGTGTCTTGGACCACCTTTGTAGAAAAGAGAGCCAATTTCTGTACGACCTGCCGCATCAACCGCAAGACGGTAGATTTCGAGGAATTCCGGCTGACAGATTGTGGTCACGAAACTCTTGGAGAAGCGTTTCAGTGTTGTCTCAACATCATTGGTGGAATTGGTCAGTTCATCCATGATCAGAATTATCTGACGGTAATTTTCCATCGGAACGATTGGGACCGGACTATCTGCGGAGCGTTCTGCCGCAGATTTATCCAGGGATGCCCCTTTCATCACTGCTTCAAATAGGAGTTTCTTGGATTTGAAATAACCGTAGATCGTCGCCTTGGAACCACCTACTTTTTCGGTAATTTCGGACATGGATGTATTCTGATAGCCTTTCTTTCGGAACAGCAGCCGTGCCGCCGACAGAATGGCATTACGTTTTGCTTCAGTGCGTCTTCTCATGAGTTGGTTTCAGTTATTATGTACTTGACAGTACTGTTATGCGCGCTTATTATTCAGACCGTTACCATACAGTTTTATTTAAAAGTACGTTATTTTAATCACGTTTTTAAGATTTTCAAAGGTTTTCCGTGTTTTTATTCGATTATCGTTTTAGGGGACTCCCTAAGAAACTTGTTCTTTGTCTTATGGCTGCAGGGTGTGTTTCCATGCTCAGCGCCTGCGCACCGATTCCAACCCAAGGCACGACACCCGAGCTAAAATCGATTGAACAGTATGAAACACAACGCGCTTTCAAGGCACCAGAACGCAACTGGCCAGATGAACACTGGTGGGAAAACTATCACGATGCCCAGCTGAACACATTGATTGCAGAGGGACTTGAAAGCTCTCCTTCCATGACGATTGCCGCAGCAAGACTACGTCAGGCCATGGCAATGACCGGTGTGGCTGAATCGGCACTGTACCCGCAGCTTTATGGTCATGCCGAAGGTGGCTCCCAGAAGGTCAGCAAGAATTATTCCCTGCCTCCAATGTTTGTTCCAGATAAGGAACATGGCTTCGCATCGTTGGGACTTGATTTCAGCTGGGAACTGGATTTCTTCGGCAAGAACCGCGCAGCACTTGCCGCAGCCACTTCAGCCGAAGAAGCCGCGGCAGCCGACTTTGCCCAGGCACGATTGATGATCGCCTCTGCGATTGCCGCTGAATACGGTGAACTTGCCCATCTGTTTTATGTGAAAGACACCACTTCCTCCATGGTCACTGTCCGTAAACAGAATCTGTCTCTTTTCCAGAAACGCCATCAGCATGGCCTGGATACCCTGACTGCTGTCAAACAGGCAGAGGCACGGCTTGCTGAGGCAGAACAGCAGCTGATTTCTGTTGATGAACGTATCGGCCTTCAACGGAACCGGCTTGCCGCATTGATGGGGGCGGGGCCAGACCGCGGTCTTGCCATCAAACGCCCTTCCCTGAACCTGCGGGCTGGGTACAGTCTGCCTGCTGAACTGGAAATGTCCCTTCTGGGACGCCGTCCTGATATTGCCGCAGCACGTCTGCGTGTTGAATCCATGGTCAGCCAGATTGAACGGCAGAAAGCTGAGTTTTATCCAAATGTGAACCTGTCTGCCTTCATCGGTTATCAGGGGACAATCGCCAAGGTCCTGAAGAGTGGCTCCGATTACTATGGCATTGCACCTGCCATCAACCTGCCAATCTTCACTGCTGGCCGCCTGAGTGCCCAACTGGAAGGTGTCCGTGCCCAATATGCTGAAGCAGTCGGTGCCTATAACCAGACACTGACCAATGCCCTCCAAGAAATCAGCGATGCAGTGGTTTCCCAACGTAAACTGGTTGACCAGCTTGCCAAGAACCGTGAAGGTGTTGCCGCCGCGCATGATGCATTCCGTCTTGTCCAACAGCGTTACCGTGGCGGCCTTGCCAATTATCTTCAGGTGCTGAGCGCCGAGGAAACCTGGCTTCAAACGTTACGCGTTCAGGACGACCTGCGTGCCCGCATCTATCTGCTGGATGTCGCCATGGTCAAGGCTCTGGGTGGTGGCTATGAGAAGCCAGCTACGGCAGAACGCCCTGTCACTGAACAGCAGTAATC
>CAVJQJ010000164.1:0-6104 GCA_963651715.1 Anaerovoracaceae bacterium | reverse complement strand
CAACTACGCGTGCTTTATCTGGATTCAGCCAGCAGCGATAAAGGCAGACAGAGCCATCTGGATGCTCTTCCTCAATATGAATCCTTTCCAGATCAATGCCGCAATCCGATACAAAATGGAATGCATGAATATAAGCAACAAGATTCAATCGCCTGACATCAGCAAGCACTTTCAGGAACCAGTCACTGTATGAATAGAAAGTTCCATCGTAACTGGCAACAAGAATACCCCGATCGCTGACAGTACCGACATTGAAAGAACCCAGTTTATGGGTATCGATGAAAACGCGACGATATATGCCTTTATCGTAGCGGGAGAGCTCTCTCTCTTTTTCAGCAATCTGGTCGCAGATGAAAGAATTTATCGGTGTTTTGTGAAGCCACCTTAAGCAATAGGCGATGGCTGACCTATTGGTAATGATCAGTGTCATGATGTTTTCTCCAGGGAATATTGATTGACGAGCCCTTATCTGTTCCTGAATTATGGAACGATTCCATCATAACGCAGCAGCCTGCCAGATTACGTAACCACAAGTTTGTGGTTAGCAATCAATGCAATGACTTCCAGAGGGATAAGGTTTTAATTTTCCGCAGGAATTGGTTCGTCAATCGACTGATGGATACAGGACAAACAAGTACCCCACACAATCCGACAGACATCAGTCCCCATTTGCATGTTTTTCTTCACAAATTTGCCCCGTTTTGATGGCTTTTGCTGCCATCTTGCTCCTATTTTTCAATATTTACGGGACTTTACCCTGCACACCGGTCTATTTTTCATATTTTATGAAGAATATCTTAGAGGCATTTTCGGCGATTTTCTGAGCAATTATCTGCAGATAACAAAAAAGCCCGTTGATCATAAGACCTAACGGGCATTTCTTGCCGAAGAATGCTGATTATCTGTGTTTCAGCATGGTGCCTGTTTCAAGCAGACGCTGATGCCAAGAGAGCGCTTCTTCCAGAACATGTGGCGTCTGACCTCCGCGGCGGTTTGCTTCTTTGACATAGTCATTGAGCATGTCCTTGAATTCACCGGTCACACAATTGTCGATGATTGTTCTTGCACGTTCGCGTGGTGCCAGACCACGGAGATCCGCCAGACCGACTTCGGTCACGAGGATATCAACATCGTGTTCGGTATGGTCAACATGTGGAACCATTGGCACGATACTGGAGATGATGCCATCCCGTGCAATGGACTTGGTGACAAATACAGCGGTGTGAGCATTGTGGGTGAAGTCACCAGAACCGCCGATACCGTTCATCATATGGGTACCCATGACATGGGTAGAGTTGATGTGACCATAGATATCAGCTTCAAGCGCAGTATTGATGGTGATCAGACCAAGACGCTGAACCACACCAGGGTGGTTGGAAATACGCTGCGGGCGGATAACCACGTTTTTCTTATAGCGTTCGAAATGGTCAAACACCTGATGGCTCATCGCATCACTCAGGGTGATTGCGGTGGAGGATGCAAAATCCATGATACCGGCATCGATCAGCTCGAATGTGGAGTCCTGCATGACTTCAGAGAACATGGTCAGATGACCGAAAGGACCATTGCGCAGACCAGTCAGCACTGCATTCGCTACAGTCCCGATACCCGCTTGGATTGGACGGAGCGCGCCAGTCAGACGACCCTGCTTGATTTCATGTTTGAAGTAATCAATCAGGTTGCCCGCAATCTGTTCCGTGCCTTCATCAGGAGGCAGGTTTGCGGATGGGGTATCCATTTCATTGGTGATGACAATCGCAACAATCTTGTCCACTGGAATACGGATGCCGATTTCACCGATACGGTCGGATGGACTCATGATGCCGATTGGAGAAGCATCAGGATACTGTGCGAAATAAGCGACGTCATGCGCGCCTTCCATTGCCAGGGAATAGGCAAGGTTGATTTCGATGATGATCTTATCCGCCATCTGGGCAAAGATCTCATTATTACCGACAGAGGTGGTTGGAATGACCAGACCGTCTTCGGTAATGGAGATTGCCTCGAGGATAGCAACCTGCATATGCTGGCCACGACGACGGATGATTTCAGCCGTTTCAGACAGATGGCTGTCTACATAGTAGAGTTCGTGGCGGTTGATGGCGTTACGCAGTTCACGGGATGTCTGGAATGGCCCACGGTGATCCAGTGCATGTGCCGCTGCAAGTGCTTCATCAACATTGTTACCTAGGGATGCGCCTGTGTATAGGGATATTTTCATTGGATTGGCTTCCGCTTTGCGGGCAATCGCGAGCGGAACACTCTTACCGCCGCCAGCGAGTGTGAAACCACTCATGCCGACCAGCATGCCGTCCTTGACGTATTCAGCAGCAGCCTCAGCACTGGTGACTTTTGCACGCAGTGATGGAACTCGGATACGTTCTTTTAAAATATCATTATTCATGACTTTACCTGCAGATAACGTTGAAATTAAGTTTTTTAGTCCACTTTTAAACGAATTTGTTGCACATACACTCGGGATGAGATTCAATTTATCGGAGCCTTTTGGGCTCGACATCTAGTCACTGAGGCGGGGTATAGGCACCCAATCACACATAGAAGTTGTTTTTTTGCAACTCTCATACAGGAGTACGAACCAAGGAGTATACCAGTCAGTCCAATAAAAGCAATAGCCTGAAACTAAAAAGCTTTAACTTACACGAATATCCGCTTAAATCGCACAAAAAATATAACCCGACACATCGTCGCACGATATCAACAATGCGTTTTACCAAAGAAAAGGGAATAACGGGAGAAATTTTTGGGAGGAAAAGAAATGGTGCCGGCTGCAGGACTTGAACCCGCCACCTACTGATTACAAATCAGTTGCTCTACCAGATGAGCTAAGCCGGCACGAAAGAGCTGTATTGTATCTTATTTTACCAATTTCAAACCAGATTTTTTCTGATTTTTTTCTTCACTGGCTTTTGGTGCTGGTCTGTACGCAGGTTCAGATGTCTCAAACGGCATCATTTCTTCTGGCCCAAGCTCCTGTGGGTAAATGCCAGCAATGTTTTCAATCGGAAGATAGACATCCATCGCCCTGCCGTCAAAGCGAGCCTTGAAGCTGATACCTTCATTGTCCATATGCAATGCCTGAGTGGCTTCCGCACTGATGTCAAGGACGATGTAATCGTCTTTGACGTACTGACGAGGCACACGGGCATACCCCCCCGGTTTCGCAACTATGTGTGGGGTCTGACCGTTGTCAACGGTCCATTCATAAAACGCACGGATGAGGTACGGTTTAAATGGGATCTGTTCTGCCATGGTGATTTCTCCTATCAACGGCGCATGATTTTTTCCTGAGCAGTCAGGGATTCAATGAATGCAGGACGGGAGAAAACCATCTGTGCATATTTTTCAACAGCAACCGCAGATTTTGGCAGTTCAATACCATAATGCTGCAGACGCCAGAGCAATGGGGCCAGCGCGACGTCTGGCATAGTAAGCTCATCACCCATCAAATATTTTGAGCGAGCAAACCAAGTTGACAATCTAGTGAGATTCTCACGAATCTCGATACGTGCCCATTCCTGATCAGCTATCGCTGTTTCAGATCTCTCGTTTTCAAGGACATTGACATGCGTAAAGAAGGACTTCTCCAGATTGAAAAGCATCAGACGAGCCTTTGCACGAGTCTGAGGATCAGCTGGCATGAGCTGTGGGTGAGGGAAACGTTCGTCGATGTACTCGTTGATGATATTGGATTCGTAGAGAATGAGGTCTCTTTCAACCAGAATAGGAACCTGTCCATATGGGTTCATTGCAGAGATTTCTTCTGGTTTATTGTAAAGATCGACTTCTTTGACTTCATAGTCCATACCGCCTTTTTCGCAGAGGACAAAACGGCAACGGTGTGAAAACGGACAAGTCGAAGAAGAATAAAGTTCCATCATGATACGTTTACCTTGGTTGTGTTCGGGATGTCAGTAAGGGCTCCGCCTCTTCTCAGCAGATAATTCCGCAGACAGCATTATAAATGAGTGGAATAGGCTTTTAAAGGGGGCTTTCTGTCATAAAAACCCCCTTTCAGAAGATTTTCCGCTCTATACGGGATTATCGATATCGATGAAGATGTGTTCGATGCCGTATTTTTCAGCCAGCAGGTTGCCCAGCGCCTGAATGCCGTAGCGTTCGGTCGCATGATGTCCGCAGGCAAGGTAGGCAACACCGTTTTCACGGGCCTCGTGGACGGTCGGTTCAGAAATCTCACCGGAGAGGTAGACAGAAACCCCCGCCTGAACCGCATCCCCGATCATGTCCTGTGCCGCTCCAGTACACCAGCCAATGACGTTGAGTGGCTGATCTGGATCACCGATCAGGAGCGGCTGACGGTCGAGAGCTTTCTCGATATGGGCTGCCAGCTGGCCAACCGTGGTGATGGCAGGGTTATCCAATGTGCCCAGCCAACCGAGATTATGTTCGCCAAAGTAACCGGATGGAGTGAAACCAAGCACCCTGCCAAGCTGGGCGTTGTTGCCCAGTTCTGGATGCTGGTCGAGTGGCAGATGGTACGCCAGCAGGTTGATGTCATGCTCAAGCAGCCGTTTGACACGTTTGCGCTTGATGCCTGTGATGGAGGACGTTTCTCCCCGCCAGAAGTAACCATGATGGACCAGCAGGGTATCCGCCTTCAGTTCAATGGCTTTCTCAATGAGTGCCTGACTGGCGGTGACACCACTGACGATACGGCTGATCTGTGATGTACCTTCCACCTGCATTCCGTTCGGGCAGTAGTCACGGATAAGAGAAACGTTCAGTTCATCCGCAAGAAAGCGGATGAGATGCTGACGGTCGACAGTTGTGGGTGTGTTTCCTGTTGCCATGTTTTCCCCTGATTGGTTTGATGGAGAGAAAAAAGGGCAATGCGGTATTGCATTGCCCCTGTATCCGATCGGTTGAGGAATAGCCCTCAGTTTGGATTCTTCCAAGGACGTGGGCCACCCATCAGATGGATATGGAGGTGATAGACATCCTGTCTGCCATCTGGACCGGCATTGACAACCACACGGAAACCACCTTTGGAACCATCGCTTTCAACGCCTTCGACCTGAACGCCCTCCTGTTTCGCAAGCTGCGGAATAAGCGCCATCATTTCGCCCAGCAGGGATGCATCATCACCTGTGCAATGGGACAGGGTTGGAATGTGGCGTTTAGGGATAATCAGCAGATGGGTCGGTGCCGCAGGATGGATGTCACGGAAAACCTTGACGCGTTCGTTCTCAAACACGGTGGTGGATGGAATCTCGCCGTTGACAATCTTACAGAAAATACAGTCAGCCATGGTGGTCACCTTATGTCAGTTGTTTGGGTTATTTCTTACGATTCGCCTTTTCAACGAGACCAGAGAGTCCTTCCCGGCGTGCGAGCTCGTCGATGACATCCTGCGGGCCCTTACCGAAACGGGCAAGCATAATCATGGAATGGAACCAGAGGTCTGCAACTTCATAAACGAGCTTTTCAGCAGGCAGGTTGTTGCGGATATCCTTTGCAGCCATGACAGATTCGGTGGCTTCTTCACCGACTTTTTTCAGGATTGCATCATCACCTTTGGCAAAAAGACTGCTAACATAGGATTTTTCTGGATTCCCGCCGTTTTCAAGCTTTCTGGATTCAATCACTTCCGCGACTCGGGCGAGGACATTGTTCTCATTCATTTGTAAATCTCCGAAGGGTTTTTCAGGACTGGATCAACAGTTTCCCAGCGAGGGATGCCGCCATCTGTCTTGAGCTGCTGGAAGAAGCATGAACGACGGCCTGTGTGACAGGCCAACCCAGTCTGTTCGACCAGATAGATGAGTGCATCGTTGTCGCAGTCGAGGCGGATATCAATGATTTTCTGGACATGTCCGGATTCTTCACCCTTGCGCCAGAGACGGTCTCTGGAACGGCTCCAGTAAACAGCATTGCCACATTTTAGCGCTTCAGAGAGTGCTTCACGGTTGATCCATGCAAGCATGAGGATGTCTTTGGTCTTTGCATCCTGCGCAACAGCAGGCATCAGACCGTTTTCATCCCATTTGATGGCGTCAAGCCAGTCGGTTTTGTTCATTGTCGTACAGGTATGTTGCGCGCAGCCATGAATGCCTTGGCTTCAGCGA
>CAVJQJ010000163.1:4439-6155 GCA_963651715.1 Anaerovoracaceae bacterium | reverse complement strand
TCCTCCCTCAACAGCCTCGAAGAGTTTTTCGGTGAAGATGTGTTTACCCCAACGATTTTCGGCAATCCGTTTGCTTCCACATTTTGGACAGACAATCTTGGTCATGAGATTTCCCTGTAAGCGTTTTCAGCAACAATATCCAAGAATCTGTTTTTTTTCAAGTATGCGATGCAGAACCCGTATAAAAAGCACGCTATTTCTGATTTCAGGTCTTGCCTGAAAGTTTTTTTAGGGTATAACTGTGCTGTCTTTTTTTATGACTTTCTGTAGGAGTGGATATGTTGCCTCAGGTTCCTGAAAAACTGGTGTATGGAGACCACCGTTGCGATCTGCCTTTTGAACAGCCCCTGGAGTCCTGGTTTGAACAGCATGGCAACCGCCCTGCTTTTTATGTTCCCCATACCGCCCTGTGGCGGGGGTATGTCGGGACATGGGAACTGGACAATGACCATCTTTTCCTGACGGATCTTGAGGGGATGCTGGAAAACGGACAGGTCATCAATCTGCAGACGGTTTTTCCGCATGCGACAGGCCGTATTCCCGCTGACTGGTATTCCGGTACGTTCAAGCTACCGCAGGGGGAACTGCAGAACGCCATCTGTATCGGCTATTCCTCAGTCTATGAGGGGTATCTGGTTCTGGATATCAAGGCAGGAAAAATTGTGGCATCGCATTTTGAAGTCAATGACGATGCCACAAGTTACGGTCTTGGCGTTTAAGCCAAGGAAAGACGGGGATTACAGGATGCCTGTACCTGATTTGGTGCGGGCTTCGTGTGCATCCAGAATACGTTCGATTGCCAGATGGCAGATCTTCTGTTCTGCACAGACGGCATAGTATTTTTCTTCCATGCCTTCCATTTCACCGATCGGCACACTGTAATAGCGTTCTTTCATTTCATCCGCCAGGGATGCCGGGGCATGGAACAGTCCGATGCCATGACGGGCAAATGTCTTGAGCAGCGCACTGTCGGAGAATTCCCCAACAACCTTTGGACGGATGTCATTTGCATCGAACCATCTATCCAGACGGACACGGACGGCGTGGGTCTTGGTTGGCATGAGGAATGGCGCACCTGTCAGACATGCCGGGAAGTTTTCGCGGTACTGTTCCGCCAGTTCAGGCAAGCCATAGACACAGACTTTTTCTGTCCGCAGGTAGTAGTTGTAGAAACGCAAGTTGTCAGAAATATTCGCCGGTTTCTGACCCAGCACCAGATCCAGTTTGTGCAGTGCCAGACTGGTCAGCAGCTCATCATATGCACCTTCATAACATTCCAGACGCAGATGAGGAATCTGCAGCGCAGGTGCCAACAGGCTGTAAACCTCAGCTTTTGGCAGGGAATCTGAAATACCAACAATCAGACGGACGCTGCCACCAACATCGTCATCATTCAGGGCTTCCTGCATTTTTTCGCCCAGCAGGAAAATCTGATCAGCATAGCCCATCATCAGACGACCAGCCTCTGTCAGGACCAATCTTCTGCTCTGCTGTGTGAACAGGACTTTACCAATGGATTTTTCCAGCAGTGAGAGCTGCATACTGATGGTCTGTACCGCCACACCAATATGGTCAGCAGCTTTTGTGACGCTACCTTCTTTTGCTGTCATCCAAAAGTAGTAAAGATGTCGATAATTCAGACTCGAACTTCTCATAAACACTCCAAAATGTTCCTATCTTCTTGAAGAAGAGATAATATTTTCAGTTTTTTCAAGT
>CAVJQJ010000163.1:0-4429 GCA_963651715.1 Anaerovoracaceae bacterium | reverse complement strand
AAAAAACAACAAATACAAAAACTGCCACTTCAAAAAAAAATTTTATCATTAAAACAACAAAATCATGAAAAGCGTTGAATCACCCTGCTAATTCCTGCAGAAAAATACATAAATCAAAACTGCAGACCGTATCCGCATTAAATATTCACTTTCGCAATTATAAAAAATCCACCTTGGTTTAAAAAAAACATGAATCATCTTTTTTTCAATCATGCTTTAAATGTTATTTATAAGATTCATATCGTTATTTTTAAGATGCTTTTTATTCAATGCCCGACATATCCATCGTGAAAATCTGCTTTATATGCTGTCTGCCTAAAAGCTGAATAAAAAAGTTTTATGTTTTTCAGGGAAGCTGGACCGCGTTTCAACAGCGGCAAAAAATCAGGGTGAGATGTCAAAGGAACAGGCAGATTCCCCTACTGGAACCGGCATAGGGAGAATACGGGGCGGACAAGACCTGCATCCATCATCCCTCTCAGACCTGCAATTCAGCATTGCCCTTATTTGCAACAAAAGTTCCATAAATTTGAAGCTGTTGTTAGATTTTCTTGATTTGCATCAACAAAACCAAAGAAAAGTTTCTTTTTTATTGAAACTTGACTTCGGTTTTTACATAATGAAGTTCCCTATTCAAGTTTTGTTTTTTCGTGACCATGTCCTCTTGGACATGGTCTTTTTTGTCTGCCTATATCTCTATGCATGACAAAAACCTGAAAGCCAAACGACTGGGAAGCGGTGCCCCTCCTGAGATTTCTCAGCAACAGGGCACATGAAATCAAGGTCTGACTCTGTCCCCTCGAGGAGAACAGATGATCAGCGCGGTTGCGGACCAATCAGTCTGCAAAGTTCATGATGGCAAAGGCAATGATTGCCCCGATGAGGGTTGAGATGAATGCCATCACCAGATACATTTTCCGGGCACCGGCAGGAACCGCCGCAGTACACCCTGCTGACATGTATTCCTGGAATTCTTCCGCTTTGACATATCCAGGGGCAAGCGCCTCAGATCTGATGACAGGATGGACTGGAACGGATGGCGCCAGTTCTGGGGGCATGAGAATCGGACCACAGGCACACATTCCTGAAGGGATGTCGGATGGGGCAAAGCATGCAGTGTCTTTCATAGCGGTCATCCATGATGGTGGTTGAGGTCTCCTCTGTATTATATCGACATCTCAGTCAGATTTGCATGCACTCATCCCGATGCTGTTGTTTTCCTTTGAATTTAAATGGACTTCTCCTGATCCAATGCATAAATCAGAATAATCCATATCAATTTCCAGCTCAGATTTCCGCAATCAGCACGCAAGCAAAACCTAAAGTTTTTTCTTTTCGATTTTTTACAATTTAAATCATGGAATTGCTTCGGTTTGTTGCCAATTTCAATTAAAATACCGTCTCCGCTGTTATTCATTTCCTACGTTGCCATGTCTCAGAATGCCCTGAAGCTTTCCGTTGCGAAAGCTGCTATCCAATACGTCCCTGAAGGAAAAATCATCGGTGTCGGCACAGGCTCCACCGCCAATTTTTTCATTGATGAACTTGCAAAGATCAAGGATAAGATCATCGGGGCCGCGGCTTCTTCTGAAGCGACTGCAACACGGCTGGCATCCCATGGCATCAAGGTTTTCGACCTGAACGATATCAATGAGGTCCTGCCGGTCTATATCGATGGCGCAGATGAGATCACGCCTTCCGGCGCAATGATCAAAGGGGGCGGCGGCGCGCTGACCCGCGAAAAAATCATCGCTTCCGCCGCTGAGCAGTTCATCTGTATCGCTGATGGTTCCAAACTGGTTGAGCATCTGGGCAAGTTCCCGCTCCCGGTTGAGGTCATCCCTATGTCCTGGCAGCTGCTCAGACGAAAACTGACCGCCCTCTATGGCGGCAATGCGGCACTCCGCATGCGTGACGGAAAACCTTTCATTACAGATAACGGCAACTATATTTTGGATATTGCGGGTCTTGTTATCGAGGATCCCCGTGCCATGGAAGCAACAATCAACCAGATGGCAGGTGTTGTCACAGTTGGTCTGTTTGCCAAGCAGGGCGCCCGCATCTGTCTGCTGGGTACCGAAAACGGTGTACAGACAATGACATTCGCTGACTGAGATTACCGTCAGCCGAGAAGAATCAACCTCAAGGACCATGCCCTTGGGAATGGTGCTTTTTGTCGAGCACCATAGACAGGATATTTATAGTGTTTCGTTTTCGTTTCAAAACGTTTGCCATGCTGTTTGCGGGCTGTCTCTCAGCTTTCGCGGCACCATCGCAGGCACGTGATATCTCTTTGCCGAAATACAGCTGGAATGCGGGTTTCGGGAGTTATCACAAGAATGTTGATTTCAATCCTGCCGGTCGGGCAGGCGCTGTACAGGTCGACCCGTTGACGGAGATTCTGGCGGTCAGTGCTGTTGATGTCTGGGGGCGCATCCGCTCCGGCTTTGGCATCCAGCCACTGGACAACCAGCTGCTCAACAACCATATCAATTACTATTCCAAACGCGGGGAATATTTCCAGCGGACAACCAAACGTGCCGAACGGTATCTGTTCCATATTGTCCAGGAATGTGAACGCCGGAATATGCCAACCGAGCTGGCACTGCTGCCTTTCATCGAGTCTTCTTTCAACCCGCATGCACACTCCCCTGCCAAGGCGGAAGGGCTGTGGCAGTTCATTCCAAGCACCGGCAAGCAGTACAGTCTTACCCAGAACACGTTCCAGGACAAGCGCCGTGACATCATCGCTTCCACGAATGCGGCACTGACTTATCTGCAGCGTCTGTACGATATGTTCGGTGACTGGCAACTTGCCCTGTCTTCCTATAACTGGGGGGAAGGCAATGTGATGCGCGCGACCCGCAAGGCAGAAGCTGCCGGACGCGAGATTTCTTTCAACGGCATCTTCCCTTATATGCCGGCAGAAACACGGAACTATGTGCCGAAGCTGCTGGCTGTCAAGGCGATTGTCTCCCGTCCTGAGCTTTATGGCATCCGCCTGCCAGACATCGACAACAGGCCTTATTTTGTGAAGATCGGCAAGACCAAGGATATAGATGTTGCCGTTGCCGCAAGACTGGCGGAAATGAGCAATGATGAGTTCAAGGCGCTGAACCCTCAGTACCGTTATGTGATTCCCGGTGGCAATTCTGTCCATATCCTGCTGCCAAAAGACAAGGCTGAGCG
Organism: Anaerovoracaceae bacterium; assembly: GCA_963651715.1. Lineage (GTDB taxonomy): Bacteria > Pseudomonadota > Gammaproteobacteria > Burkholderiales > Burkholderiaceae_D > Oxalobacter. The sequence continues at coordinate 1,240 of CAVJQJ010000163.1, read as the reverse complement.
CTTCCAGCGCAATCTGCTGAGCTGGTCGCGCCCACTGTCTTCATGGACTTCCTATCAGGTCACCCAGGCACGGGAACGTATTGAGGATATCGCCCAGAAGCTGAATGTGCCACCTGAAGCGATCCGTCAGGCAAACAATATTCCAATGAAGAAGGCGCTGAAGTTCGGCTCCACCATCCTGGTTCCAAGAACGCCTAGCTTCAACCGCGATATTGCGCCTGGGGTTCTGGACAGCGCCTACATCGCTTATGCATCCGATTACACACCAGCTGTAGATTCCGAGGATTCGTGCGAGGAATCCACTGATACCTCCAGCTCCAGCACAAGCACGTTGAGACCTTCCCAGACTTTCAGCGAGAAGCCCCGTGTCGATACGGCACCTAAGCGGAGCATCTGGACTTCACCTGTTCCCGCAGTCTCTGAACGGAGTTCTTATACTCCCCGTCCTTATACCCGACAGGAGCGTACGCCTTCGTCTGTCTGGACAGCAAACAAGCCTTCATCCGATGTCAGGACCAAGAAGGCTGAAGCTCCTGTGCAGAAAGCCGCATCCAGCAGGAAGGCTGAAACACCTGCACCGAAAGCAGCCACCAGAACCGCACGGAATTCCGACACAGCGGACAGAAAGGCAAAGAACAGCGCAGTTGTCTCTAAACAACAGAAAAACGACCGCATCCAGACCGTTGCCGATAAAAAGAACAAAGACCGTGTGAAGGAGACTAAACGTCAGGACAGACAGGCGCCGGTCAAACAGGACAAGAAGCGTCAGCCTGAACGCCAGACGGCTGTGAAACGTCCTGAACCTGCGAAAAAGGCTGCCGCTTCAAATGCCAAGGGATCGAGACAGCCTGCCCGTGAATCTGCTGTGATGAAGGTGACCTATGCCAAGGATGTCAAGGCAAAAGGCTCTCCTGCTCCGGCTAAATCCGCCAAGAAGGATGTGGCAAAAAACCGAAAAAAATAGTGATTTGTCCAATTGTTAAAAACATTTAGGGCATTTGGGTGTAAAATTTTTCGAATTCTGTCTTGGTTGCTTACAGGGTAGCCTTACAGCGACCTCTTGAATGAAGAAAACATGCTTTCGAGCGGTCGGGAACAAGAACAACAATGTTTATTTGGGGTCATGAATGGCTTTTCTCAAAGGTAAAAAGATTCTGATTACTGGGCTTCTGTCCAACCGTTCCATCGCGTTGGGTATTGCTGAAGCCTGCCACCGTGAAGGTGCTGAACTGGCTTTCAC
>CAVJQJ010000162.1:0-11607 GCA_963651715.1 Anaerovoracaceae bacterium | reverse complement strand
ACAGAGCCTTACAGGCGATATGAAGAACCACCGGCTATGCCGGTGGGTAGCTTTTCGTTTCAAGGATGACGGGGAAAGTCAGGCCGAAAACTTATTGCAACCGGTCATACTGTTCATCCGAAACAGGTTCCAACCATGCATTCGAGGCATCTTTCTCAACATGGGTGGCATAGGCAAGATGCTGGAACCAGGCATCTTTTGCCGCACCATGCCAATGTTTCACCCCGGCAGAAATGGTGATGACCGTCCCTGGAACCATCTTGACAGCAGGTTTTCCCCATTCCTGATACCAGCCACGTCCGGCAACAGCGACAAGCACCTGAACAGCTTTGTGATGGACATGCCAATGATTCCGGCATCCCGGCTCAAACGTCACATTATAAGGACCGCCATCCTTTGCCCCCATGTCAGCCAGATAGCTGTTGCCGGTAAAATATTTGGCATAGGCGGTATTGGGCTCACCCTTTGGCCAGACACTGAAATCCACCGTCTCAACGGTTTTCACCGGTTCCTTCTGCAGTTTTGCCAGCGTCTGTTTAGCACGGTTGGCTTCGGTTTCCCCGACATTCTCCAGAACACGGGTAATCGCCCGCAGCTGTGTCTGCGTAACCCCCATGTTTTGGCTGCCGGACATATGGGCTGCCAGCTGGGGTTCACACCCGTTGAGGGATGAGATGGCAGCAATGGTCACCATTTCACGGTCAGCAAAGGAGAGATTGTTCCGGCTGAAGATATCGCCGAAAAGATGCGCCTTGAGATAAAAATCTGTCTGCGGTGCAAACGCATACGTGAACGGTTTTCCTGCCAGTTGGGTCTGTACCGCAGTGCCACTCGCCAAAGCATTGTAGTTTTCAGGCAGAGGATCAGCTTCACGCCCTTTCTCGGTTTTCAGGCCTTTCGCTTCCCGCTCCGTAATAACCTGCTGAAGGATACCCAGAGCATTCAGGGATCGGGGAAAACCGGTGTATGCATAAAGCTGAGACAAGGCCTCTTTGGCTTCACTGACGGTTACACCGGCATCCAATCCCTGATGGATGGCATCCTTCAAGGCGGGTAAATCCCCTTTGGCCTCCAATGCCCCCACGACAATCAACGACTGCTGACGTTTAGTTAGAATATTCTGTTCCATTTGAGTTCCCTGTGTCTGTGTACTGCCAGCCTCTGCGATATGGGACAGCCCTGAAATTAAAACTGCCGCCAGAAAACGGATGACAGGTTTCAGCATAGTTTTGCGTAAAATCATTCTGACTCCTATGAGCAATATCTGGAAACAGCAGAAAGACCTTCTCGTCCACTGAACCGCAGACACCGCAGTTATTCAACCTGAAGCGATGCCATATCGATGACAAAGCGGTATTTCACATCGGATTTGGCAAGCCGTTCATAGGCTTTGTTGATATCTTGGATATTGATCATTTCACAGTCTGGCAAGACCTGTTTTCTGCCACAGAAGTCCAGCATCTCCTGCGTTTCGGCAATCCCGCCGATTGCGGAGCCAGCGATACGCCGACGGCCGAGAAGGAGTGGCGCACTGTTTAATTCAGTTAACGGCCCCAACTGACCGACCAGACAGAATGTGCCATCCATCACCAGCAACGGCAGATAAGGATTGATATCATGCTTGACAGGAATTGTATCGATAATCAGGTCAAGGCTGTTAGCCGCCTGTGCCATCGCCTGGTCATCCGTTGAAACCAGTAGCCGGTCAGCGCCCAACCGTTTAGCTTCAGATGCACGGGAAGCAGAACGTGAAATCAGTGTCACTTCCGCTCCCATGGCGACGGCCAATTTCACGGCCATATGCCCCAGACCACCCAAACCGACAACACCCACACGGGATCCCGGTCCAACCTGCCATGTCCGCAGAGGAGAATAGGTGGTGATACCGGCACAGAGCAAAGGGGCTGCACGTGAAAGATCCAGGGTATCAGGATACCCGTAACACAAATTCTTCACGGGCAATCAGATGTTTGGAATAGCCCCCTTGGTCACCGTACCGTCGATACGGTCACAGCTGCAGTATGTCAATGTCGTTTCATTGAGACAATACTGTTCTTCACCCTGACGGCATGGATCGCATGACAGACAGCTGTCAACCATACAGCCGACAGCCACATGATCTCCAATCTTGTATTTTTTGACATCTTTGCCGACCTGAATAACCCTGCCGACAATCTCATGTCCCGGCACAAGCGGATATAAGGACATTCCCCAGTCATCATTGACCATGTGCATATCAGAATGACAGACACCGCAATACAGCACTTCCATCAAAACATCATTGGGACGCAGTTCCCGACGTTCAAAGACATGCAGCTTTAATGGAGATCCCTTGGCATTGGATGCATAACCGATGGTTCTCATGTTTTCTTCCTTGTAAAAAATATCGTAATCAGATAAATACTGCCAAATCAGGGCGTTTATTCAGAAACACGCTCAAACACCCCACACCTCTATTGATGTCCCTCAGCCATCCCCGTCTCAGCATTCAGGTTCAGCGGTCCATAGTAATAGGACGCCGTCGCCCCACCATCAATCAGGAAAGTGGATCCCGTGATGAACTGGGCACGCTCACTCATCAGAAGCTCAGCAACATCAGCAACCTCATCCGCTGTACCAGGACGTCCTGCAGGGCTTTTCGCAAACATATTCTTATAAAAATCGCCTCGGATACCATTGAACTCATCGATAGCAAGCGGTGTCACAATAATGCCCGGTGCAATGGCATTGATTCTTGCCCCCCTTTTGCCCCACTCAACCGCTTCATACATGGTCCGTTTTTCATTGCAGCGTTTGGCAATCTGATAAGCCTTCAGCGTATTTTCAATACGTTCAGGCTGCAGAAAATCGATATCTAAAAGAGCCTCTGTTGGCGTCATGGCAAGCATCCGGTCCTCTTCAGCTGTCAGCTGCTTCATCCGGAACCCAGACTGTGAAGAAATAATCACACCAGAACCACCAGCCTTGATGACCTTGCGGACTTCTTCAAGCAGAACCGCTGTTCCGTATAAATCGACCTTCAGAATCGTCTCAATGGAAGCCTGGGAAGGGGAAACACCCGCACCATTGACCAGATATTTGATTTCACCGAACGCCTGAGCTAGGGAAATCATGTGCTGGATAGATGCCCTGTCAGAAATATCCATTTCGACAGGTACAGAATCAAACCCTGCATTCGTCAGGATTTCCGAGACAGCCTTGGCTTGGGTAAGACTTTTATCACCGACAATAATCTTCTTGCAGGCACCAGTTCTTCTGGCGATTGCCATGGCAATCTGCCCAGCACCAGTAACAAGCATCACATCCTGAGTCATCAATATTCCTCTTGTATCAGATTGTTGGCTATCTAAAAAACAGGAGCTCTCACACCTTACACATTCAGCAGATGATTGCTGACCCATTGTTCGCATACCCCACGGCTCTGTGAGGCAGTTGCGCCGTGAATGGCAAGTCCTTTTCCAATAGCAGCGCCTGAACAGACCTGCATCAATGATGAGACACAACCACCTAATCCACTGCCTTCATGTGTCATGACGGGATAAACTGTCTTCCCAGTAAAATCAAGCCGCTCCAACAGAGAGAAAACAGGCATCGGGAACGTTCCCCACCAACAGGGCCCCGCAATGACAATCCGGTCATACTGATCGATATTGTCCAGATACCGCCTCAATCCCGGACGGGAAGATGCCTTCAATTCACGCTTGGCCTCGACAGTGCATGCCGTGTAATCTGCCGGATAATCCTTGACCGTCTCAATCTCAAATAAATCCGCATCAGCGGCCTGTGCAATATAACCAGCCACAACCTCTGTATTGCCTTTTTCGAGATAGACGATATCGCCATTGACGTAATTCTGGCCCTGTCTCGAATAATAGATCACCAACGTCTTTCCCATCATGAATGCTCCTGATCCTGATTGCAGGATGTCCTGCTGAATGCTTTTCTAACAGGCAGTATAAAAATAATAAGCCTTGGTAATCAATTCTGATTTCGAGGTCTATGGATAAGTATAACTTATTGATTTACGAAAACTGTTTTTTGAGAATCATTGCAAATTCATATACATATGGAGCTGGACTGCCGATTTTCCAGAAGGCACAATAAGTCCGCTTGATGGTTTTTTGCCGTTTTATCAGCGGAGCAATCCTGATGGTGGAATCTAATGATGCATGCCCTACAATCCCATCAAAAGGCATATAGCCGACACCGGCACTGACCAGCAGCCGACCTTCCTGCAGGGACGAGACAAATCGAAAGGAGCTTTCAATGCCAATCATATCCCGGTAATACGCAATCTCACTGGCTTCATGATTGTGGGGAGCCACCAGGATACAGGTCTGGGTCTTCAGATCTTGGATTCGGATTTCCCCATGTTTATAAAACGGGGAATGCGCAGGCATCATCACGGACATGGATGTTTCTGCAAGAATCAGGTTTTCGTAATCGTTTGCAAATACCCGCCTCTGGTCATTCAATATCAAATCGACATTACCGGTATTGATGACATCATACAGTCCTTCATGGGTCGCATGCGCGATGGAAAGCCTCACATCGGGGTGCATACTGGCAAATGTGGCAACAGCATTCTGGAATTCCATGCCTGCATAACTACTCAGATAACCGATTCTCAGGACGGCATAATCCTTATGGTCAATAACCATTGTTTCCAGGCAGATTTCTTTCAGATTGGAAACCACCCCAAGTGTTTTCTGATAAAAGAATTTCCCAGCTTCAGTTAAAGAAAATGTCCGGTTATGACGATGGAGCAGCTTGACACCAAGGCTGCGTTCCAAAGCCTTGATCTGCTGGGAAACAGCTGACTGGGAGATATGACACACATTGGCCGCTTCGGTGAAGTTGCCTGTCTGTATCACGGCATGAAAATATTTAATCTGGCGTAACAGCATTTTCTACACATTTTTTGGCATACCTGTCATCTATTCCCCAAAATGGACGGGGTCATCAGAATAATGACCGAACAACCTGCTCCCAGTCCTGAACCATTCAGGGAATCCTATTGCTTCTGGATACATCACCCATTGTAATAGCTGACACTTTCCTGCACCAAGGGTGCCTGAATATCATCACCATGACGCCATAAGAGTGGATGAGATAGAATATCGCTCCTGATCAATCAACAGGCGGGTCATCTCTCTTGTGTTTGGCATGGATGAGGATAAATAAAAACCTTTCATCATCACCAACACAATGATTTATATGATTTCTGTACCAATGTCGTTAAAATAGGAAGTCACAAAGGAATAAAAAGTTATGCCAATCGCTTCAACACAAGAAATCATTGAGGAACTGCGCGCAGGACGCATGGTCATCCTCGTCGACGACGAGGACCGTGAAAACGAAGGCGACATGATGATTGCCGCCGACTTCGTCACGCCTGAAGCCATCAACTTCATGGCAACCTATGCCCGTGGCCTCGTCTGCCTGACGCTCACACAGGAACACTGTGACCGTCTGGGACTGCCACCCATGGTATCCGACAACACCAGCCAGTTCAGCACAGCATTCACCGTCTCCATTGAAGCGGCCACCGGCGTAACCACAGGCATCTCCGCATTCGACCGTGCCCGCACCATCCGTGCGGCGGCGGCGCCCGATGCAGGTCCGCAGGACATCGTCCAGCCAGGCCATATCTTCCCTGTCACCGCAAAACCGGGCGGTGTCCTCCAGCGTGCAGGACACACCGAGGCAGGCTGTGATCTGGCCGCACTGGCGGGACTGACGCCAGCCACCGCCATCTGCGAAGTCATGAACGAAGACGGCTCCATGGCACGCCTGCCGGAACTGCTCAAGATCGCTGAAAAGCACAACCTCAAGATCGGCACCATCGCCGACCTCATCAGCTGGCGCAACCAGCATGAAAGCATCGTCGAACGCCTTGAGGAAAACAGCATCAACACCCCGGCCGGGACCTTCCGTGCGGTGGTCTATCAGGACCGTCCAAGCAAGGCATTGCATATGGCACTCGTCAAAGGCGACATCCAGCCTGATGAGGAAACCCTCGTCCGCGTCCATCAGCCTGTCTCCATCATCGACTTCCTGAATGCTGGAGCCAGCCACTCATGGACCCTCAATGAAGCCATGCAGGCAATCGCTCAGTCCGACAGAGGCATCCTCGTCCTGCTCAACTGCAATGAGATCCCTGAAGACTTCCTTGGCAGATTCAAGGCGCTGGGCAGACAGGACAGCAGCCCCGCACCGGCAACAGCGCAGATCCTGCGCAGCTACGGTATCGGCGCACAGATCCTGAAAGATATCGGAGCTGGAAAACTCCGTCTCTTGGGCAACCCGAAAAAAATGCCATCCATGACCGGATTCGGTCTGGATATCGTCGGCTATCTTGAAAACCGCAATGCTTGACCTTCCTAAGGAGAATATGATGGGAATTCAGACAATTAAAATGGATCTTGACGGCACAGACCTGCGTATCGGCATCGTCCAGTCACGCTTCAACGAAAGCGTCTGCAACAGCCTCCGTAAAGCCTGCCTGGAAGAACTTGAACGGTTGGGCGTTGCGGAGGAAGACATCCTCGTCTGCACCGTACCGGGGGCACTGGAGATTCCAATCACCCTGGCGAAACTCGCAAGCTCCCAGCAGTTCGACGCCCTCATCGCCGTCGGCGCTGTCATCAAGGGCGAAACCTACCACTTTGAGCTCGTCTCCAATGAAGCAGGCGCAGGCGTCTCCCGTGTCGCCATCGACTTCGGCATTCCGATTGCAAACGCCATCCTCACCACCTATACCGATGAACAGGCGGAAGCCCGCACCGTTGAGAAAGGCACAGAAGCAGCACGCGCTGCGGTGGAAATGGCAAACCTCGTCTTCTACAACATCGATGAAGTCCTCGACGCAGAAAACGATGAAGAACTCCTTAATGAAAACATCATCAAGAAAGAATAATGAACAAAAAATCCGTCCACGCCAATCCATCCAAGAACCGTTCTCCACGGCGACGCGCACGCGAATTCGCCCTGCAGGGGCTCTATGAATGGCTGTTGAACAAAGAACCCTCATCCACCGTCATCGAACACATCCGTCAGGCACACGGTTACAACAAGGCTGACACCGAGCACTTCGTCAACCTCGTATCGGGCACTATCGCACAGGCTAAAGCCCTGCGTGAGAAAATCATCCCGCACATCGACCGCAGCCCGGACGAACTGTCTCCGATTGAATATGCCATCCTGCTGCTCGGCACCTACGAACTCGTCAACTGCATCGAGATCCCATACCGTGTCGTCATCAACGAAGCCGTTGAACTCACCAAGGGCTTTGGTGGCATCGACGGTCATAAATTCGTCAATGGCGTTCTTGACAAGGTCGCTGGAGACACACGCGCAACCGAAGTCCAGGCAGACCGCAGCTGATCTGTCCGCGCTCAGCAGATAAAAAAAATGGCACCCGCCAACAGGCTGGTGCCATTTTTCATGGAACATTGGACCGATTCGGTCAACCGTTCTTCAACCCCAGTTCACGCCACAGACGCACCGTCGCTTCAGCACGGTTCAAACTGTAGAAATGCAGGCCATCGGCACCGCCCTCAACCAGCTTGCGGCACAGATCCAGACAGACATCATGCCCGAAAGCACGGATGGAAGCCAGGTCACTGCCAAACCCTTCCAGACGGCGGCGGATCCAGGTAGGAATCTCAGCACCGCACATATCGGAAAAGCGGGCAAGCTGCGCATAGTTCGTGATCGGCATGATCCCCGCAATCACAGGAATATCGACACCTGCCTTGCGGATATCATCCACAAAACGGAAATATGCATCAGGATTGTAGAAATACTGCGTGATCGCCACATCTGCACCGGCTTTCGCCTTACGGACAAAATTCGCGATATCCGCAGTCATCGACTCAGCCTGAGGATGCATGTCAGGATAAGCCGCAATATCGATACGGAACCAGTCATTGGTTTCCGCACGGATGAACTCGACCAGCTCATTCGCATAATGGAACTCACCGAGTTCGCCATAGGAACTTGGCAGGTCGCCCCGTAATGCGACGATATGATGGATACCCATCCGTTTATATTCCGCGATCTGCTCACGGACCTTTTCACGCGTCGCACCAATACAGGTGATATGCGGAGCAGGTTCAAACCCCTCGTTCAGGATCTCCATCGCAATATCATAGGTGCCCTGCTGGGTGGAACCACCCGCACCATACGTGATGGAAAAATACTTGGGACCCAACGCCTCAAGTTCCACACGGGTATGACGCAATGCTTCAACCGCATCAGGCGTCTTGGGAGGGAAGACCTCGATGCTGTAACTTTGCTGTAATGACATTATTTATTCTTTAACAACAGTGTGGACATCGCCCACGTCACAATACTGTACACCAGTGCACAGGCAATCGCGGCGCCGAAACCGCTGACTGTGAATCCTGGAACCAGACCGGACGCCATCCAGAACAGGAGACCGTTCACAACCAGCGTGAACAGCCCCATCGTCATGAAAGAAATCGGCAGCGTCAGGATCGTGAACACCGGCTTGATGAACGTATTGATGAAACCCAGCACCAATGCCGCCAGAACCGCCGTGAAGAAACTGTTGTTCTCAAACGAGACATAACCCGGCATCAGCAACGGCAGCAGCAGCATCGTCGCGGAATTGATCAGTAAGACAAAAACCGTGCGCATCAGACAACTCCAGGATCAGAAAAACACTGATGGAAACCTTCAGCAGGGACATCCCGAAGATGCCCCGCCAGACAGTGCACCAACCGGCGCACCGCAGACCAGTGATCAATAACGGTAATGGTCAGGCTTGTAAGGGCCTTCAGTCGTCACACCGATATAATTCGCCTGTTCTTCAGTCAGGGTGGTCAGCTGCGCATTCAGCTTGGAAAGCTGCAGGCGGGCAACCTTTTCATCCAGGATCTTAGGCAGGATATAGACACCGACAGGATAATCAGCGGTCTTCGTGAACAGTTCAATCTGAGCCATCGTCTGGTTCGCGAAAGAAGAACTCATCACATAAGAAGGGTGACCGGTTGCACAGCCCAGATTGACCAGACGGCCTTCAGCCAGCAGGATGATACGGTTGCCGCTAGGCAGGATGATATGGTCAACCTGTGGTTTGATGTTTTCCCATTTGTACTGCTGCATGGAAGCTACATCGATTTCGCTGTCGAAATGACCGATATTGCAGACAATCGCCTGATCCTTCATCTGGACCATATGGTCATGGGTGATGACATGGTAGTTACCGGTACAGGTCACGAAGATATCGCCGTACTGTGCGGCATAATCCATGGTGACGACACGGTAACCTTCCATTGCAGCCTGCAGCGCGCAGATAGGATCGATTTCAGTAACCCAGACCTGTGCGGACAGCGCACGCAGAGCCTGTGCACAGCCCTTGCCCACATCGCCATAACCGCAGACAACAGCAACCTTGCCGGCAATCATCACGTCGGTTGCACGTTTGATACCGTCAACCAGAGATTCACGGCAGCCATACAGATTGTCGAACTTTGACTTCGTGACGGAATCGTTCACGTTGATGGCAGGGAATTTCAGACGGCCTTCCTGATGCATCTGGTACAGACGGTGAACACCGGTCGTGGTTTCTTCAGTCACACCCTTGATCTTGCTGATACGGGTGGAATACCAGGTTGGATCAGCAGCCAGATGACGCTTGATCGCACCGAACAGCGCGACTTCTTCATCACAGGTTGGGGTGGCGATCACAGAAGGATCGCTTTCAGCCTTGGTGCCCAGATGCAGCAGCAGTGTAGCGTCACCGCCATCATCCAGGATCATGTTGGAATAACCGCCGTCAGTCCATTCGAAGATGCGGTGGGTATATTCCCAGTAATCGTCCAGGGATTCACCCTTCACCGCAAAGACAGGGGTACCGTTTGCGGCAATCGCAGCAGCGGCATGGTCCTGGGTGGAGTAGATGTTGCAGGAAGCCCAGCGGACTTCAGCGCCCAGTGCTTCCAGCGTCTGGATCAAGACAGCAGTCTGGATGGTCATATGCAGGGAACCACTGATACGGGCACCCTTCAGCGGCTGGCTGGCGGCATATTCCTCACGGATAGCCATCAGACCTGGCATTTCGGTTTCAGCGATACGGATTTCTTTATTGCCCCAGTCAGCGAGACCGATGTCGGCAATGATGCAGTCTTTATTGATAGATTCAGCGTTCATCACGCTCCCCTTTCTTGAAATGATTGGAAAAAGTCACGTGAGCGCCGTTTTGGGAACCCCGAGCCTGGCAGAAAAGCAGTGAAAAACGCTTGTTATGTTGCAACGCTCCTCGGATAGCTACGCATCATACCCGAAAAACAGCGGATTGTTAAATTTCTATTGAAAAAACAGGGGAATATGTCCGCAGAAAAAGACAGCATGGCGGCCATCACCTGCTGCTCAGGACCAACCGGCAATAAAAAACGGGCGACCGTTCCCGAGGGAATAATCGCCCATTCTTTCAAATCCGGTTACCCGGATTTTAGAAGTTCTTCAAGGAAGAATTATTTTTTCTTCTTAGGTGGAATTTCGAATGCACCAGCTGCCTTGAGTTCTGCGATCTTGGCATCGGACATACCGATTTCATGCAGAATTTCGTTGGTGTGTTCACCCAGCATTGGAGCGCGGATGATTTCGTCAACGTTACCAGCAGACAGCTTGATTGGCATACCAACCTGCATGTAACCTTCTGGGTTCTGTGGGTGACCCATGATGGTCAGAATCATTTCGCGGTGTTTGCAGTGTTCGTCAACTGCGATTTCAGCAGTGGTCAGAACTGGGCCGCAAGGAATGTTCTTTTCGTTACACAGAGCGGTGAATTCGCGTTTGGTGTATGCAGACGCGAAGTTGTTGATGATGCCCCACAGTTCGTTCTGGTTTTTACGACGTTCTGCCAGAGTATCGAACTTCTTGTTGGTTGCCAGAGCTTCACCGCCGATGAAGTTACCAACGACTGGCCAGTTAGCTTCCTGAATGATGAAGTAACAGTAGTTGTTGGTGTCGCCTTCGAAGTCTGGTTTACATTTGATACAGTTACCCAGCTGACCACCACCGGAATCGTTACCTGCACGTGGAACGGAGGTCAGGCCCAGGGTTGGACGAGAGTATTCAGGCAGAGCGCCTTTACCACCCATCAGACGGCCATGGTCACGGAATTTAACGCGGCACAGGTTCATAACAGATTCCTGCATTGCTGCTTCAACTTCCTGACCGATACCGCCGTTGTGGGTACGGTGATACAGAGCTGCACAGATACCGATTGCCAGATGCAGACCGGTACCGGTATCACCGATCTGAGGTGCGCAGACGGTTGGTGGGTTTTCTGGGAAACCGTTGACGGACATAGCGCCGGACATTGCCTGAGCGATTGGTTCGTATGCCTTATAGTTGGAGTATGGACCGGAGGAACCAAAACCTTTAATGGATGCATAGATCAGGGCTGGGTTCAGTTTATGCAGGATTTCCCATGTATAACCGAAACGTGCCAGAACGCCTGGACCGTAGTTTTCCATCAGGACGTCACAGTATTTAACCAGGGATTCGAAGATTTCTTTACCTGCAGCGCTCTTCATGTTAGCGATGATAGAACGTTTGTTACAGTTCAGCATG
>CAVJQJ010000161.1:0-16582 GCA_963651715.1 Anaerovoracaceae bacterium | reverse complement strand
CTGGGAGTTGAAAGGGGTCGAGGTTTCTGAAATCAAGTCTGCAGACACTTCTGCCAAGAAATTCCCGGATACCGCGCCAGCGATCAAGAGCACGAAACTGGAGTCGATGAAGTTCTATTCAGAAGTGAATCCGAAGATTCTGTCGGTGGCATCGATTGATCCAAGCAGGATGTCAGCTGTCGAGCTCTGGCGTTACAATAATCATCTGGACGAGAACAAACAGGATGCGTCTGTCTACAAGATTGCCTTCTGGAAGAAACTTATCTATCCATTCACAGTTTTCGTGATGATGGGACTGGCTCTGCCATTTGCCTATCTCCATTTCCGGTCTGGTGGCATCAGTCTCAAGATCTTCATCGGGATTATGATCGGTGTGTCCTTTGTGCTGTTCAACAATCTGTTCTCGCACATCGGTCTGCTGAGTGGCTGGCCAGCGCTCCTGACCGCGGTTGTTCCCAGTTTCCTATACCTGCTTCTGGCGATTTACGCCCTATGGTGGGTTGAGAAGCATTGACGTTTTTTATCATCGTAAGGCGGTTCTGGCCTTGCAGTAACAGTAGTATTTGACCATGAATCTGCATCAATTGCGTTTTGTCCGTGAAGCGGTCAGACAGAATTTCAATCTGACCGAAGCGGCAAAGGTGCTTTTTACATCCCAGCCGGGCGTTTCCAAGGCGATCATTGAATTGGAAAACGAGTTGGGCGTGGATATTTTCCGCCGTCACGGGAAGCGTATCCGTGGCCTGACTGAGCCGGGGCAGATGATCTTCAAGCTGATCGAGCAGATCCTGCAGCAGGTGGATGACCTGAAACGTATCGGGACAGAATATGCGGAACAGGATTCCGGGACGCTGGTCATCGCGGCGACCCGTATGCAGGTGAAATGGTTCCTGCCAAAGATCATTCCCCTGTTCACCCGCAAGTATCCAAAGGTCCGGTTCTCGGTGGTGCACTGTCAGACAGCAGAAGCCATTGAACTGGTGCGCCAGGATCAGGTCAATCTGGCGGTTGTCACCGACTACGTCGATGAGGATACCTCGGAACTGGTGGCATTCCCCTGCCGTCCATGGGAGTCCCGTCTGGTTATCCGTCATGACCATCCATTGAATTCAGTCAAACGCCTCTCTCTGGAGGAAATCGTCCGCTATCCTCTGGTGACTTACGATACCCAGCATCAGGCCCGCAAGCGTCTGGATAAGCTGTTCCTCCAGCATGACCTCAAACCGGATATCCGGATGGAAGCGTCTGATACAGATGTCATCAGGACTTATGTCAGCATCGGCATGGGGGTCGGGATTGTGGTTGGCCAGAACATCTTTGAGGAAGATACCGATCTGCGGACCATCCCTGTCGGCCATCTGCTGGGTACCGGCAATTCACAGATCCTGCTGCGCAGCAACGCGTACCTCAGGGGCTATACCTATGACTTCATTGAGATGATGGCGCCAAGACTGCACCAGTCTTATGTCGATGAGATCCTGCAGCAGGCAAACCATCCGCCTGAAAAACAGCATCTGGGGTGATTCTCACCCCTGCTGTTGAAGGGACTGCCAGACTTTCTGGAGCCGTTTGACGGAGACTGGGAACGGCGTTCTCAGCTCCTGCGCAAACAGCGAGACTCTCAGTTCTTCCAGCATCCAGCGGTAATCCTGCAGCCGTGGGTTGATGTCCCATGTCTTTTTCTGATGCAATGTCTTCAGCATCCTGAAATAGGGGGTGGCGGCCTGTTGCCAGGATGCCATCTGCACCTTGTCCCGCTGCGCATCATTGCGGCATTTGTCAATCCGGACGGCGCATGCTTTCAGATAGCGCGGGAAGTGTTTCAACCGGTCAAATGGATTCTCGACGATAAATCGTTTGGTCATCAGCATGGACAGCTGTTCATTGATGTCCTGTGCTGTCTGGTCATGTCCTTTCAATGCGGACATTTTCCGCTGGACGTTCTGGTATTCCGTCAGGATCTGCTGGACGACGCCTGCGATCTCATTGCCGATCAGGCCGATGCGGGCTTTCCCGTCATTCTTGCGTTTCTCAAAGTCGAGTGCTTTTTCAGGGAGTGGGGAATACATGAACGCCACTTCCATGGCGGCTTGGACAATCTGTTCAGAGAGCTCTTCCTGTGAGCCCAGTTTCAGGAACAGCATGCCCATCTGTGCCAGCCCACGGACATTCTTGGTCATGAACTTGAGTTGTTCCTTGACCTGCAGGGCGAAGAGACGGCGGAGGCCGTCATGATGCATGGATTTTGCCAGTGCGGGTTCGTCAAAGACCTCGATCTCACAGTGGGTTGTCTTGTCGACCAGGGCAGGATAGCCGATGAGCGACTGTTTCCCACGTTTGATTTCCAGCAGTTCAGGCAGTGGCTCAAATGACCAGTCGACAATCTTTTCGTTTTCTGTCTTGACGGCGATATCGGATGAAGGCTTGGTATTGGTGTCTGCTGATGCGGATTCCGCTTTCTTGACGGTATCCGCTTTGCCGGTGTCGGTGGATTTGGCTTTCAGGGAAGTCTTGAGTTTCGCGAGCTGCTGGAACGCATTGCGCGCCTGTCTGCCGAATTCGGACTGGAGGGATTCCAGATTCCGTGACATCTCGAGCATCCGTCCGTATTCATCGACAATCCGGAAATTCATGAACAGATGCAATGGGAGGGTTTCCAGACGGAAATCTTCCTTTTTGACGACGGTGTTGGTCTGTTCGCGGATATCGTTGATGATGGCGGTGGTCAAAGCGCCTTCACCATAGGTTCCCTCAGACTGGATACGTTCCACAAAACCCGCCGCATAGTCGGGCAGGGGGACACAGTGACGTCTCAGTTTCTGAGGCAGCGATTTGATCAGCAGATGGACTTTCTCTTTCAGCATCCCGGGCACCAGCCATTCACAGCGGGTTGCCGAGATTTGGTTCAATGCGTAGATCGGGATGGAGAGGGTGACGCCGTCGCGGGGATTGCCTGGCTCAAAATGATAGGCCAGTGACATCTCGATACCGGCTGGAGAGACCGTTTTCGGGAAAAGGTCTGTCGTGATGCCGGCGGCTTCGTGGCGCATCAAGTCATTGCGGTTCAGGAACAGGATCTTGGGATTGTCCTTGCCGGCGGTCTTCAGCCATTTCTCAAAAGAAATGCCGTTGATGACATCCTTTGGAATGAACTTGTCATAGAACGCGGCGATCAGGCTTTCATCGATCAGGACATCATGTTTGCGTGACTTATGCTCCAGGTTCTCAATTTCACGGACCAGACGCTGGTTGTGGAGGAAGAACGGTGCCTTGGATTCAAAATCCTCGTTGACCAGTGCATCCTTGATGAAAATCTCACGGGCTTCCTCTGGATGGATCTTGCCGTAGTGGATCCGGCGCTGGCTGTAGACGGTCAGACCATACAGCGTTCCCCGTTCCATGGCGGAGACCTGTGCCGGTTTCTTTTCCCAGTGCGGTTCGCTCCAGGATTTACGGATCAGATGATGGCCGACACGTTCCAGCCATTCCGGCTGGATCTGGGCGATACACCGTGCATAGAGACGGCTGGTATCCACCAGTTCCGCCGCCATGACCCAGCGTCCGTTCTTTTTCGCAAGGGCAGAGCCTGGCCAGATGCGGAAACGGATACCCCGGGCGCCCAGGAAGACAGCGGGGTCTTCCGTCTTGCAGCCGATGTTGCCCAACAGTCCCGTCAGCAGGGCGATATGCAGCTGTTCATAAGTTGCATCCAGCTCACTGATGGTCCAGCCACGCTCACGGACAATCGTCAGCAGTTGCGTATGGATATCGCGCCATTCCCGCAGGCGCAGGTAGGAGAGGAACTGGCTCCGGCAGTTTTCCTGCAGTTTCCGGTTCGATTCCTTATGTTCAACCGCATCCTCAAACCATTTCCAGATCTTGAGATAGCCGAGGAATTCAGAGCGGTTGTCGGCAAATTTCTTATGGGCGTTGTCTGCGGCGTCCTGAGCATCCATTGGACGGTCTCTTGGATCCTGGATGGACAGTGCGGCGGCAATCACCAGCATTTCTTTCAGGCACAGGTGGTCACGGGCGGCAAGGATCATGCGGCCGATGCGTGGGTCAAGCGGGAGCATCGCCAGCTCACGGCCGATTGCCGTCATCTGGTTCATCTCATCCAGAGCACCCAGTTCCTGAAGCAGCTGATAACCGTCAGCAATCGCCTTGCGCATCGGCACTTCCATGAACGGGAAGGAATCCACATCGACCAGACGCAGGGATTTCATCCTCAGGATGACCGAAGCAAGCGAGGAGCGCAGGATTTCCGGTGTGGTGTACTGCTGGCGCTGCAGGAAATCCTGTTCGTCATACAGACGGATACAGATGCCGGATTCCACACGTCCGCAACGGCCGGCACGCTGGTTGGCGGCCGCCTGTGAGATTGGCTCGATATGGAGCTGCTCAACCTTGTTGCGGTAACTGTACCGTTTGACACGTGCCAGACCGGAATCCACGACAAAACGGATACCGGAAACGGTCAGGGAAGTTTCGGCGACATTGGTTGCCAGGATGATTCTCCGGGCATTGCCGGGTTTGAAGATACGTTCCTGCTCCTGTGCGGAAAGCCGTGCATAAAGCGGCAGGATCTGCACATGTGGGGGATGCTGTTTCCGGAGCGCCTCAGCGGCCTCACGGATTTCCCGTTCCCCAGGCAGGAAAACCAGCGCATCACCTGAACCCACACGGAACAGTTCATCAATCGCATCGACAATCCCATCGATCAGGTCCCGGTTCTGCCGGGCGTTGGAGCGGTTTTTCTCTTCGCTCAGGTCACCGTCATTGATGGGGCGGTACCAGATGTCAACCGGATAGAGTCTGCCTGAGACCTCGATGATCGGGGCAGGCTTGCCATTGATCGCAAAATGTTCGGCAAAGCGTTCTGCATCAATCGTCGCAGACGTGACAATGACTTTCAAATCGGGACGTCTTGGCAGGATCTGTTTCAGGTAGCCCAGCAGGATATCGATGTTCAGGCTGCGTTCATGCGCCTCATCGATGATGATCGTGTCGTACTGCTTCAGCAGACGGTCCGTCTGCGTTTCTGCCAGCAGGATCCCGTCCGTCATCAGCTTGATGCAGGCGTTTGGGCTGGTCTTGTCGGTGAAGCGGATCTTGTAGCCGACCACGTCTCCGATGGCGGAGTTCAGCTCTTTCGCAATCCGGTTGGCGGTTGTGCTGGCGGCAATACGCCGTGGCTGGGTATGGCCGATCATGCCTTTCATACCTCTGCCCAGCTCCAGACAGATCTTTGGCAGCTGGGTGGTCTTGCCCGACCCGGTCTCGCCACAGACAATCACCACCTGGTTGGTTGCGATGGCGACAGCAATCTCCCTGCGTCTTGAAGAGACTGGCAGTTCATCGGGGTAAACAATCGGAAAAAGATTGTCTGGCAGGATTTTTTCCGCGTTCCGGCGGGTTTGTCTGTCTGAACGTGGTTTTTTAGATAAAGTTTCAGAGGCACTCATGTCGGAGGGCATTATAATCGTAAAAAATGGATAATTGTCTTGAAAGGGGGGGGGTGGAAAAGCCCCTGCTGACCCCGCTCATCAAGGCAGAACAGTTTCAGATTCGAAATGGAAGAACAGTTTGTTAAATGGCTCCGTGCCGCCGCACCGTATATACATGCTTTCAGAGGGCAGACATTCGTCGTTGCTTTCCCAGGAGAGCTTGTCCAAGATGGCAAGCTGACCGTTCTTGCTCACGATATTTCCCTGCTGCATGCATTGGGCATCAAGGTGGTGCTTGTCCATGGTTCCAGGCCTCAGGTCGAGGAGCAGCTCCATCTGCGTCAGGTCGAGAACCAGTACTACAAGGGCATCCGTATCACAGACGCGGTTGCGCTCGAGTGCGTGAAAGAAGCGGCGGGTGAATTGCGTCTGGATATTGAGGCGGCTTTCAGCCAGGGACTGCCAAACACCCCGATGGCGCATGCGGCCGTCCGGATCATCTCCGGCAACTTTGTCACTGCGACACCGCTCGGGATCATCGACGGAACGGATCTGAAATGGACAGGGCGTGTCAGACGGATTGCGGCGGAAAGCATCCAGCCGATTCTCGATACAGGCGGCCTGGTGCTGCTGTCCCCATTGGGCTATTCCCCAACCGGTGAGGCCTTCAATGTCCTGATGGAAGATGTCGCGGTCTCCGCGGCTCAGGCACTCAATGCGCAGAAACTGATTTTCCTCACAGAAACCCCGGCCATCAAGGATGCTGAACAGAACCAGGTCTTTGACATCACGCCACCTCAGGTGGAAAAGATGCTGGCTCAGGGTATCGTGGAGGAAAATGCCGCCTATTACCTGAAATGTGCGGCAAGGTCCTGTGTCAGTGGTACGCCAAGAGCCCATCTCGTTCCGTATGCGACCGATGGTGCAATCCTCATTGAACTCTTCACACATGATGGCGTCGGCACCATGGTCACCCCGCAGAATGTCGAGTTCCTGCGTGAGGCCTCCATTGCGGATGTCGGGGCGATTCTCAAACTGATCGAGCCACTGGAAGCAAAGGGGGTGCTCGTCAAACGCAGCCGTGAGGTGCTCGAACGTGAGATCGGCCATTTCTCGGTGCTTGAACATGACGGCGTGATTTACGGTTGCGCCGCACTCTATCATTTCCCTGCAGAGAAGATGGCGGAAATGGCGTGCCTGATTGTCGATCCGGAAATCCAGGGGGAAGGGGACGGCGAACGCATCCTGAACCACATGGAAAACCGTGCGCGTGAGCTGGGCGTCGAGACACTCTTCATCCTGACCACCCAGACAGCCCATTGGTTCCTACGGCAGGGGTTCGTCTATGCAGGCGTTGACCGCCTGCCGAAGGATAAACAGCGTATCTACAACTGGCAGAGACGCTCTCAGGTTCTGATTAAAAAACTTTGATTAAGGATGTCTGGCGCTGATGGCGCCGGCAAGGAGAAAACACATATGGCAAGAATGGTTCACTGTATAAAACTGGATAAAGAGGCTGAAGGTCTGGATTACCCGCCATATCCAGGTGAACTTGGACAGAAGATCTTTGACAATGTTTCCAAGGAAGGCTGGGAAGCCTGGAAAAAACTGCAGACCATGATGGTGAACGAATACCGCCTCAATATGCTGGATCCAACGGCCAGACAGTACCTCAGGGATCAGATGGAGAATTATTTCTTCGGGGACGGCACGGTTTCCGAAGTCTCTGGCTGGAAACCAGAGGAATCCTAAGACCGCCCAACCATTAAATTGACGAAAGGAACGGCAATGACCATGCAGATCAGTTCACCCGCATTCAACCATAACGAAATGATGCCAGCCATCTATACCTGCGAAGGCGACAACATCTCCCCACCATTGGTATGGACCGAACCACCGGCAGGGACCCAGAGCCTTGTGCTGATTTCTGATGATCCGGATGCACCGGATCCAAAGGCGCCGAAAATGGTCTGGGTGCATTGGGTGCTTTACAACATGCCTGCAGATACCCGTTCCCTGCCTCAGGGTGTAGCGGATGAAGATCTGCCAAAAGGCACCATTGCCGGGACCAATGACCGCCAGCATGCCGGCTGGACAGGGCCATGCCCTCCAATCGGCGTGCACCGTTATTATTTCAAGATCTATGCGTTGGATACCGTGCTGCCTGATCTGGGCAACATCACCAAACCGGAAGTCCTGAAGCAGATGGAAGGTCACATCCTGGACCAGTCAGAAATGATCGGCCTCTATATCCGCAAGGAAAACATCGGGAAATAACCTTTTCTCTCATAGACCTGTGCAGAAAACCCTGTAGATTCGGGAAATATGCGACATATTTTCGGGATTTGCGTTCATATAGGGTAGAATGCCCAGGTCTTTCTGTCTTAAACACACTTAGAAATGAAGAATTATCCGCATCCCATCATTGCCCGGGAAGGATGGCCATTCATTTTCATCTCACTTGTCCTGTCGGCTGTCGTGACCTGGAAATGGTGCTGGTGGTCCATTCCCCTTTGGCTTTTCACCATATTCTGTATCCAGTTCTTCCGTGACCCAGGCAGGGTTGTTCCGACCCTGAAAAATGCCGTGCTGTCAGCGGTTGATGGACGTGTTGTGGTTGTTGGCAAAGCCTGGGATCCATATGCAGAACGGGATGCCCTGATGATCAGTGTGTTCATGAATGTCTTCAATGTCCATTCCCAGAAAAACCCGATTGATGGCAAGGTTGAGAAAGTCCAGTACTTCAAAGGCACTTTCGTCAATGCCGATCTGGACAAGGCGTCCACTGAGAATGAACGCAATGCGGTCGTCATGACGGCATCGAATGGCCAGACCGTGACCTGCGTGCAGATTGCAGGCCTGGTTGCCCGCCGTATTCTCTGTTATATCAAACCAGGCGATGAACTGGCGCGGGGTGACCGTTATGGGTTTATCCGCTTCGGTTCCCGTGTGGATATCTACCTGCCTTTGAATGCGAAACCTATGGTCACAGTCGGTGACAAGGTGTACGGTGTCGAAACCATTCTGGCACAGTTGCAGGATGACAACACGAATGCTGCTTAATGTGGAAAAAGGGGTAAACTGCTGTAAAGCATATTGGAGAAACTGCGATGACTGATCCGAACCCATCAGGAGATCCTAACAGTCAGGATTCTCTGCGACCTCGCAACAAGAGCATTTACCTGTTGCCAAATGCATTCACCATTGCATCCCTGTTCTGCGGGATGTACGCCATCATCCTGGCGCTGGGCGGTGAATTCAAGACAGCGACCGTCCTTATCTTTGTATCCATGGTGCTCGACAGCATGGATGGCCGTGTTGCGCGTCTGACCCATACCTCCAGTGCGTTCGGTGCGGAGCTGGACAGTCTTGCCGATATGGTCGCTTTCGGTGTTTCCCCATCCTTAGTTGTTTACGAATGGTCACTCAAATACATGGATGGCCGTCTTGGACTGGTGCCTGCTTTTGTCATGGCTGCCTGTGCGGCGCTCCGTCTGGCACGGTTCAATACCAATATCGGCATTGTTGACAAGCGTTATTTCCAGGGGCTTCCAAGTCCTGCTGCTGCGGCGCTGGTTGCCGGTTTCATCTGGCTCATGGAAGACCTCGGTGTTCCTGGTACCTCTGTCTGCTGGGCGGCCTGGGTAATCACCATGTACGCCGGCATCACCATGGTCACCAATGTACCGTTCTTCAGTTTCAAGGTCATGAACATCAAGAAGAGTGTGCCATTCCTGGCGCTCATTCTTGTTGCCCTCATCCTCACGGCAATCACCTTTGATCCACCAACTGCCCTGTTCGGCATCTTCTGTATGTACAGCCTCTCAGGGTATGTCATCTACGTTTGGCGGGCGGTGACCGGAACGCCGGTGAACATCATCAAGACGGAAGATGATGCCCACACCGAATCGAAATAAACCAATGGCTCCACTCTCAAAAGGGATTGGAGCCATCATTTTGTGGATGCAAAGGGAATTCCCTGAAAAATATTGCATCAAAAAGAAAACGGGCTTATAGTTTTTCCTCATGAATATCAAAGCTTTCAGTTCAACAGACAACTTCCAGGCTGGCGCTGCCGCCAGACTGTTGCTGTGTTTCCTAGCGCGCTGAGCGTGCTATATCCCCGTATTCATAATCCAGAAAATTCCTGTCCGTGCTACATAAGCAGGATCAGTTGAGGTATTATTCAAACTTTTAAAAATAAATCACTGAGACAATCCAAAGGAGTACATCATGGCTGGCACACCGGCAAACTCTGCAGAAGAAAAAATCATTATTTTTGACACCACCTTACGTGACGGCGAACAGGTTCCTGGCAGCCAGCTGAACACGGTTGAAAAGCTGGAAGTCGCACGTGCGCTAGATGCAATGGGTGTTGATGTCATCGAAGCAGGTTTCCCAATCTCCAGCCCAGGTGATTACAAATCCGTTGTTGAAATCTCCAAGATCGTCGACAAGCCAATCATCTCTGCGCTGACCCGTGCACGTGAAAAAGATATTGATGTCGCAGCAGAAGCACTGCGCTTCGCGAAACGTGGTCGTATCCACACCGGTATCGGCACCTCTGCGAACCACATCAAATACAAGTTCAATTCCACCCCAGAACAGATTCTGGAACGCGCAGTCAAGATGACCGCATACGCAAGAAAATTCATCGATGATGTTGAATTCTTCTGTGAAGATGCAGGCCGTACCGACAATGAATTCCTCGCAAAATTCGTTGAAGCTGTGATCGGTGCAGGTGCCACCGTCATCAACCTGCCAGACACCACCGGTTACTGTACCCCATATGAATACGGTGAAAAGATCCGTTATCTGAAAGAACACGTTTCCAACGTCGACAAGGCAACCCTGTCTGCACACTGCCATAACGACTTGGGCATGGCGACCGCCAATGCACTGGCAGGTATCGAAAACGGTATCCGTCAGGTCGAATGTACCATCAACGGTATCGGCGAACGTGCAGGTAACACCTCCCTTGAAGAAATCGTCATGATCCTCAAGGCACGTAAGGACATTCCTTTCTACACCGACATCGACACCACCAAGATTGTGAAGACCTCCCGTCTGGTCTCCAACCTGATGCGTATGCCTGTCCAGCCTAACAAGGCGATTGTCGGCCGTAACGCTTTCGCACATTCCTCCGGTATCCATCAGGATGGCGTGCTGAAGTTTCGTGAAAACTACGAAATCATCGATCCAGCAGACATCGGTCACAGCGATTCCTCCATCGTCCTGACCGCACGCAGTGGCCGTGCCGCACTGGATCACCACCTGCGCCGTCTGGGCTACGATCTGTCCCCAGAAGAACTGGAAGAATCCTACAAGAAATTCCTGGTTGTGGCAGATGCACAGAAATCCGTTTCTGACGACGACCTGCGTAACCTGGCAGGTTCCGGCAAGGAAGCTGTCGCAGATGCTCGCCGCATCAAAGTCGACTACCTGCAGGTTGTCTGTGGCAAGAGCGCTATCCCAATGGCAACCGTCCGCCTGATCATCGATGGTGAAAAACATCTGGCAACCGCTTCCGGCAACGGTCCAATCGATGCTGCGATCAATGCCGTCCGTCAGCTGATCCAGCAGCAGGTCACCCTGGAAGAATTCCTGATTCAGGCATTCACCCGTGGTACCGATGATCTGGGCAAGGTCCATATCCAGGTTGAAAACAAAGGTACGGTCTACTATGGCTTCGCTGCAAACACCGATATCATCACCGCTTCCGTTGAAGCCTATATCGATGCAGTCTCCAAAGTCATCTGATTCCTGACCGCATAAAGATCAAAAGGGAACCGAAAGGTTCCCTTTTTTCGTTTGGCAGCTGTCAGACAGCCATGCAGTGAGCCATCTGAGGACAGGCGTCAGCTCCGTATCACCGCCGTCTGCCCATCCGGAACAGACCGCCACGGTCATCATACAGCTCCAGGTCATCCATGCCTTTTTCCATATGGCGGACAACGCCGTTGCCATCGAAATAGATGTGCATCATCGAGTTCCAGACACCGCTTTCCTGATAGCGGTAAGACCAGACTTCCTGCTGGCGTCGTGACAGGTATTCCGTTTCGCTTGGATGGCCCACCGTCAGGATGACGTCCTTCTTGGTGGACTTGTTCACCTTGATCCGGGCAAACCGTTCATCAGTGCGGACATTGCCATACCAGACCACGATGTCATTTTCATCCATCTCGGCCATGTAGGCGAACTGGGTATACTCATGCGCGTACCATTCCAGGATGTGACCGCCTTTCCCGTCAGGGTAGACGGCATTTGGATTCCCTCTTAAGACATAGACCTGCTGGGCGGTCATGCCCGGTTCGACAGGTTTGAAATTGGCGCACCCAATCATCAGGGTGGATAAGGCAACTGCAGAAATCAATGAGCGTAATCGCATGGTATCCCCTCAGAATCAGTCAGAATGGTATTAGTGTACCATCCATGGTCAGTCACCGAGAAGCCACGGGCTCATACGGCTGCCGACAGCTTCAACAATCCCGTTCCGGTCAAAGTAAACTGTGATCACCGCATCCCAGACACCGTTTTCCTTGTAATGGTAAGACCAGGTCTCTCCATCATCGAAAACCTTCCGGTTCATTTCGTGAACCCGTCCGACAGTCCGGATGACATCACTCATCGTGGACTGTCCAACGCGGAGCGAAGCAAAACGTTCGTCAGTCAGCACCTGTTCGAACCACAGCATCCTGCCGTTGGCGTCGATTTCCGCCATGTAGGTATATTGTCCCATCTCTCCGGCAGACCACTCCAGGCGGTGGTGGTCGCCTTCCTGATAGACCCAGTCGGGTTTGCCCCGCATCACAATCAGCTCGGATTCTGGGATACCGGGCTGTGGTGTTCTGAACATCGCACAGCCTGACAGCAGACACATGCTCAGCAGGCAGGCGGGCAGGAGTCTGCGGAACATGGATCAGTTGTCTCTGAGATTGAGCGGATCTATGCCGTTTTCCAGACGTTTGACGACACCGTTATGGTCAAAATGGATATGCATCATCGAATCCCAGACGCCGCTTTCCTTATAGCGGTATGACCAGACATCGTCGCCTGACAGTGCCAGATGGTCGGTCTCAAAAGGATCTGGATGGCCAACCGTTCTCAGCACATCCTGTTTGGTTGATTTGCCCGGTTTCAGTGAATAGAACTTCTCAAGCGTCAGCACCTGTTCATAGGAAACCATGGTGCCATCTGGGGTGATGGTTGCCATATACGTGTACTGGCTCGTATTGTTGCCAGACCATTCCAGCAGACGGTAACCGTTGACTTCCTGCTCAAAGTCCGGTTTGCCCCGCATGGAAATTAGTTCATTCTCGGAAATGCCCGGTTCAGGCGTCTTGAACATCGCGCACCCGGAGATGGTGCAGGCAAGCAGCAGGGCGGGGATAAAGGCGGAGAAGCGTTTCATCATGATAGTTGTCGGTTAAAGGGTTATTCACGGAGGTAAAGAGGATCTAGACCGTTTTCAAGACGGGTGATGACACCGTTATGGTCAAAATGGATATGCATCATCGAATCCCAGACACCGCTTTCCTTGTAGCGGTAAGTCCAGACTTCGCTGTCGGATAAGCGCAGGTATTCCGACTCGAACAGGTTAGGGTGTCCGACGGTCTTGATGACATCGTCTTTTGTGGAGACTCCGGGTTTGAGGGTGGAGAAGCGTTCAACGGTCAGTACCTGTTCATAGGAAAACATCTTGCCGTCAGGACCGATCTTGGCCATATAGGTGTATTGATTGGAGTTGGCGGCTGTCCATTCAAGGGTCTTGACATCGCCGTTCTGGGAAGTGAAGGTCGGTTTTCCCCGCGTGGCGATCAGATCTGTTTCCGAAATACCCTGTTCGGGAATGGCTGTGGATGCGCAGCCGGAGAGCAGCAGGACAGCCATTGCCGTGGATACTCCCAGTAACCGTGAAAAACGTCCCATAGAAACTCCAGTCTTTTCAAAGTCCGATACCACATTATCGGACAGATATCAGTCTTTTAACAACAGTCAAAAAGTCGGAAAAGTGTTTCCTGACACAATCTTATTGTACGTGAAAGGCTTTTCCGTTATACTTTCCGTCTCAACTCCAAGAGTTGGTTTATTTGTTGTTTTAACACGGTAAAAGGGGTCTCAACTCCATCTGCCGCAAGTAAGGATTTAATATTATGGCATTGCTGAAAGAAGATAAAGCTGCAATTGTTGCTGACAACGCACGCAGCCAGAACGATACTGGTTCTCCAGAAGTACAGGTAGCCCTGCTGACCGCCCGCATCAATGATCTGAACGGTCACTTCAAGATTCATCAGAAAGATCACCACTCCCGTCGTGGTCTGATCAAGATGGTCAACCGTCGTAAAAACCTGCTCGCTTACCTGCGCAAGAAAGACGTTAACCGTTATCGCGATCTGATCGCTAAACTGGGTCTGAGAAAATAATTCCAGCATAGTGAAATCTTCGATAATGCCTGCGTCAGATTCTGGCGTGGGCATTTCGTTTATTTAAAAAGCATTGCAAAAGAATGCTGTGGTGCCAGAAGAAGTAATTGGCGCCATGTATTGAGGCGAACGGCAGCACCTGAAACTCTGCCGGCAAAAACTGAAAGGAATTAAATGTTCAACAAAGTAAGCAAGACTTTCCAGTATGGTCAGCACACTGTGACTCTGGAAACTGGTGAAATCGCACGTCAGTCCAGCGGTGCAGTTCTGGTTTCCATGGACGATACCGTCATTTTGGCAACAGTTGTTGAAAAAGATGCCAAACTCGGTCAGGACTTCTTCCCTCTGACCGTCGACTATATTGAAAAGACCTATGCTGCTGGCCGTATTCCAGGCAGCTATTTCAAACGTGAAGGCCGTCCTTCTGAAAAAGAAACCCTGACCTCCCGCCTGATCGACCGTCCAATCCGTCCACTCTTCCCAGACGGATATTTCAATGAAGTCCAGGTCATCATCCATGTCCTGTCCGTCAACCCAGAAGTTGATCCAGATATCCCTGCTATGATCGGTGCTTCCGCAGCACTCTGCGTATCCGGTATCCCTTTCAATGGTCCACTGGGTGCAGCCCGTGTCGGTTACATCGATGGCCAGTATGTCCTGAACCCAACCACCTCCCAGCTGCCATCTTCCAAGCTCGACCTCGTCGTTGCTGGTACTGAGCAGGCTGTCCTGATGGTTGAATCCGAAGCACAGGAACTGCCAGAAGACGTCATGCTCGGCGCAGTTGTCTTCGGTCACGAACAGATGCAGAAAGTCATCGAAGCCATCGATGCACTGGTTGAAGAAGGCGGCAAGCCAGAAAGCGGCTGGACTCCTCCTGCAAAGAACGAAGCCCTGATCGCAGACGTTATCCGTATCGCAGAACAGAAACTGCGTGCGGCTTACCAGATCCGTCAGAAACAGTCCCGTTCCAACGAACTGCGTGCCATCTATGACGAAACCAATCAGACCCTGGCAGCAGAAGCAGCAGAAAAAGGTGTTGACGCACCGGATTCCGTCGATGTCGGCAACATCCTGTTTGATCTGGAAGCAAAGATTGTCCGTACCCAGATCCTCGAAGGCGAACCACGTATCGATGGCCGTGATACCCGTACCGTCCGTCCAATCACCATCCGTACCGGTGTCCTGCCAAGAACCCATGGTTCCGCGCTCTTCACCCGTGGTGAAACCCAGGCGCTCGTTGTTGCAACCCTGGGTACTTCCCGTGATGCACAGAAGATCGATGGCCTGACCGGCGAATACAGCGATTCCTTCATGATGCACTACAACATGCCTCCATTCGCAACGGGCGAAACCGGTCGTGTTGGGACGCCAAAACGCCGTGAAATCGGCCATGGCCGTCTGGCAAAACGTGCACTGAAAGCACTGCTCCCATCCCAGGATGAATTCAGCTACTCCATCCGTCTGGTTTCCGAAATCATGGAATCCAACGGTTCTTCCTCCATGGCTTCCGTCTGCGGTGGCTCTCTGGCACTGATGGACGCTGGTGTTCCAGTCAAGAACCACGTTGCAGGTATTGCAATGGGCCTGATCAAGGAAGGCAACCGTTTCGCAGTCCTGACCGATATCCTCGGTGACGAAGATCACCTCGGCGATATGGACTTCAAGGTTGCAGGTACTTCAAGTGGCGTTACCGCACTGCAGATGGACATCAAGATCCAGGGCATCACCAAGGAAATCATGCAGGTTGCACTGGTACAGGCAAAAGAAGGCCGTATGCACATCCTGGGCCTGATGCAGGAAGCAATGCCTCACTTCAAGACCGAACTGTCCAACTTTGCACCACGCCTGATTACCATCCGGATCAACCCAGAAAAAATCCGTGATGTCATCGGTAAGGGCGGCGCAGTCATCCGCGCACTCACCGAAGAAACCGGTGCTCAGATCGATATCACCGATGAAGGTGTTGTCACTATCGCATCCGTTGATGCAGCAGCAGGTCAGGAAGCAAAACGCCGTATCGAAGAAATCACCGCTTCTGTTGAAGTCGGCAAGATTTACGACGGTACCGTCCTCAAGCTCCTCGACTTTGGTGCAATCGTCCAGATTCTGCCAGGTAAAGACGGTCTCCTGCATATCAGCCAGATCGCCAAGGAACGTGTCAATGCCGTTTCTGACTACCTGAAAGAAGGTCAGGAAGTCCGCGTCAAGATTCTGGAAACAGACGACCGTGGCCGTATCAAACTGTCCATGAAAGCAGCTGCAGCTGAAGAAGCCGCTCCTGCAGAAAAAGCGGCAGAAGCACCAGCTGAACAGCCTGCTGAAAAACCAGCAGAAGCCTGATCGGCAGCATCGGCAGTCATTGCACTGCCAGGTGACTGAAAGAATCCTCCAGTGTGGAAACACTGGGGGATTTTTTTGTCATAAGAAAACCCCCAGCTAAGCTGGGGGTTCCAAAAAGCTTACAGCTATGGTGAGAAAACACCTTCAGAACTGGTAGAAAAGAAATGCGGCTAGCAACTGCAAATCGAATAAACCAGAAAGAAGGAAATCACATGAGTGGCACCAAAAGCTTATCCCATACGAAGTGGAATTGTAAGTACCACATAGTCTTTGCCCCGAAATACAGACGACAGGTCTTTTACGGAGAGAAACGTCGTGCGATAGGGGAAATCCTGAGAAAACTGTGCGAATGGAAAGGCATCGCCATCG
>CAVJQJ010000160.1:0-3377 GCA_963651715.1 Anaerovoracaceae bacterium | reverse complement strand
TTTCTCACCATAGCTGTAAGCTTTTTGGAACCCCCAGCTTAGCTGGGGGTTTTCCCAATTCTTTTCAGAAACTGTCTTTCCAGCTGTCATATGGGGCTAATTTCCATACAAGCACTTGTTTTGGAGTATGAAAAACTATTCAAAACCGTTTCCATAGAAACAGAGCAATAATATTCTATTTTAGTACAGCATGGGAGTACCCTCATTTATCTTTTCTGTACGATACAAGCATCTTTAACCTAGGCACTATTCTGGGTAGCCAATCACTTATCTTGCTGAAACAGAAGAATACCTGATTCAGGCTCTGTGTACGCTAAGCACCCTGACAGGTGGGTTTCCTTTTTATAAGCGAACCCAGTTATTCATGCATTCGCAGGCTGTAACAAGGAGATTGAGGCTGGAATTCCACAGAAGAAACCAATGGTTTCTTCTGTGTTTCTGATGAATCCATAAAGGTCCCAAATCTCGATATACCCCCATCACTCAATCCTAACCCGTTGATTTCCTGCATCCAATTTCCTATAATTTACTCAGGGTCAACCCTGTCACCTTGACGGTGTCTCCTCCACAACCCCAATGGGTTATTGCGAAGCGTTCGCGAGTTTCAACGGCACGCAGGGTACGGGAGCCCACAAAGAGGGAGTCAAGCTCCCTCTTTCTGATTCTGGTGTCCCCATCCCCCCTGACATTCCCCTATTCAAGATTTCAATGCCGAGATCCTTGCAGACATGCCTTACTTTGAGCTGCTCCCGGCAATGACTGCCAGCAAAAAGAAAACGGAAACTGGAAAATACAAACATCACTGCAGCCCAGCTACCAGACATCTGGAACTGGTTGATGTGAGACAGCAACACAAGACGCTTTAGCCTGCTATCTAAAGTGTCTTTTTTATTATGCTTTTCCGCACAATTTCCCCCTGTATCTATTGCGTCACCGAATGTGGGTAAAAATTTGTGGTATGCTCTTCCGCTGACTTAGGCTGTCTGTCAACCCTGCTGGAATTTCCCATCTGGGAATATGCCACGGAGACAGGACAGTGGACATATTGATCCTAAACAGAAGATAGAAAGCGTCTTGAGAAAATGAGCAAACTGAATGCTGGCAAATATGCGGAAGAAGCCAATACAACCGGCTTTTACGGTGAATATGGTGGTCGTTTTGTTCCAGAAGCACTGGAACCTGTCCTGAAGGAAGTGGAAGATGCCTTCCTGAAATACAAGGATGACCCAGAATTCAACGCTGAGCTCGTCGACCTTTACCAGCATTGGGTTGGACGTCCATCCCCTATTTTCCATTGCCGCAACCTGAGCAGCAAACTGGGTGGCGCACAGATCTATCTGAAACGTGAAGACCTGAACCATCTTGGCGCACACAAGGTCAACAACACTCTCGGTCAGATTCTGCTGGCAAAACGGATGGGCAAGAAACATCTGGTTGCTGAAACCGGCGCCGGTCAGCATGGTGTTGCGACTGCGGCAACCGCTGCAATGTTCAATATGCCTTGTATCGTGTACATGGGCGAAGTCGATATGAAACGTCAGGCGCTGAATGTTGTCCGTATGCAGATGATGGGCACTGAGGTCCGTGCCGCAATGAGCGGTCAGCGTACCCTGAAGGAAGCGGTTGATGAAGCGCTGATGTGTTTTGTCCAGGATCCTGACATGTTCTATGTGCTGGGTTCTGCGGTTGGTCCTCACCCATATCCTGCGATTGTCCACCATTTCCAGTCTGTTATCGGCAAGGAAGCCCGTCAGCAGTGTCTGGACCAGATGGGTACGCTGCCTGATGCGGTGATTGCCTGTGTGGGTGGTGGTTCCAACGCGGCGGGTGCTTTCGCCGGTTTCCTGGATGATGAATCAGTTGCCCTGATCGGTGCTGAACCTGGTGGCAGAAGCCTGGCATACGGTGAACATGCCGCAACCCTGTGCAAGGGGGTTCCCGGTGTCATCCATTGTTTCAAGAGTTATGCGCTGCTGGATGACAAGGGTGATGCCGCTCCTGTCTATTCCATCTCCGCGGGTCTGGATTATCCAGGTGTCAGCCCAGAACACAGCAACCTGAAAGATATCGGCCGAGCAACGTTTGTTCCTGTCTCCGATCAGGAAGCTGTCGATGCGTTCCTCGAACTGTCCCGTACGGAAGGGATTATTCCTGCGCTGGAATCCTCCCACGCACTGGCACACGCACTGCGCATCGCGCCAACCATGAGCCCAGACAAGAAGATTCTGGTCAATCTGTCTGGCCGTGGTGACAAGGACGTCGATCAGGTCGCACGTCGACTGGGCATGAAAGTAGACTGATTTAAGATATTTTCAAAGCAAAGAAACGGGCCGCGTTATCCAACGCTGCCTGTTTTTATTTTCACCATCGTTTTTCACAGGCTTGAATTCAAGATGAACTTTTTCGTCAGGGCCAGCAGTTTTCTGACCAAATACACCGCCGTTTTCGTTATCGGCACTGCTGTCTTCACTTATTTTTCCCAGCAACCTGTTCCTTTGTCAAAGGCAATGCGCAGATTGCGGTACTGGGGATTGTGATGCTTTCGATGGGGATGACGCTGAGCCGGGAAGATTATCAGGTCCTTGCCAAACGCCCACTGGATGTCCTGGTGGGGACGGTTGCACAGTTCACCATCATGCCGTTCATTGCGATTGCAATTGCCCATATCTTTGATCTTTCAGATGGCCTGACGCTGGGACTGGTGCTGGTCGGATGCTGTCCCGGTGGCGTGTCATCCAACATCATGAGTTTTCTCTGCAAAGGAGATGTGGCATTTTCTGTCGGTATGACAACAGCCTCAACGCTTGTCGCACCGGTTGCAACGCCGATGCTGGTCAATTTCCTGATCGGTCAGCGGATTGATCTGGATCCCTGGGGAATGTTTGTTTTCATGCTGATGGTCACCATCATTCCTGTGGGTGTCGGCTCATTGTTGAATATCCTTTTCGGCAAGTCGGCGGTTTTTCAGAATGTCCAACAGGTGATGCCCGGTGTCGCGGTGATCGGTTTTGCACTGATTGTCGGTGGGGTAATCGCCTTTCATAGCCAGAAATTCCTGGAATCCGGTCTGGTCATCTTTGTCTGTATTTTCTTCCACAATGCCATCGGCTATGTGCTGGGCTATTTCTCAGGTGTTGCCTGCCGTATGTCCACAGCGAAGAAACGGACGTTATCGATTGAGGTCGGGGTTCAGAATGCCGGTCTGGCAACAGGTCTCTGCGGCAAGTTCTTCCCAGCATCTGCCGAAGCTGCGATAGCGTCTGCGGTGTCCTGTGTCTGGCACTCGATTTCAGGGACGATTCTCGCCAATCTTTTCCTGGCATTGGACAAACGCAGGGAATCCAACGGGAAATGATGGTGCCTGGTGATACCGCTAC
>CAVJQJ010000159.1:0-5983 GCA_963651715.1 Anaerovoracaceae bacterium | reverse complement strand
TACCGAAACCACAGAGGATGACATGACGCTGGACGTCGATTGCCTTGACGTGTTTTTTCGGCTTGTTTTCTTCTTTCCCCAGCCAGCCATCTTTGGTGATACGGCTGATGATCTTGTCGGCATTGATGATGATGAACGGCGCGATCAGCATGGAGATGACCATTGCCGCTAGGGTCGCATGGAGGAACCATTCCTGCATCATGTGGTAGCCGGCAATCTGGTTGACGAGCACGAAGCTGAATTCTGATGCCTGCGCGAGGATCAGGCTGACCTTGAAACTGACTGCGCGTGAGACACCGAAGCATCTTGCAGTGACGGTGGTGACGATGAACTGGAACAGGAACGAGCCGATGACGATGGCAATGACGACCCACCAGTAATCTTCGAGGAAGCCGATGTTCAGCATCATCCCGATGGTGATGAAGTAGAGCCCGAGGAGGATGTCACGGAAAGAACGGATGTCGCTTTCGACTTCGGTCTTGTAACGGGTTTCTGCAATCAGCATACCGATACTGAACGCCCCCAGTTCCATGGAAAGCCCCAGTTTCTCGGTGGTCCATGCGGCTGCCAATGTCATCAAGAGCATGTTGAGCATGAAAAGTTCCTGAGAACCAGAACGTGCCACAAGGGCAAGCCAGCGGTTCATGATCTGTTTGCCCACAAAGAAGAGGACGGCGAACATAACGGCTGCCTTGACGACGATGAGGCCGAGGGCAAGGGTGAGGTTGCCTTCACCGGAGGCAAGGGATGGCACCAGAATCAGCAGGACGACGACGGCGAGGTCCTGGAAGAGCAGAATCCCCATGACGCGTTTACCGTATTCGGTCTCGAGTTCCATACGTTCGGCGAGCATCTTGGTGACGATGGCGGTGGATGAGAGCGCCCACCCTGCCCCAAGGGTCATGGCTGCCTGCCAGGACATCCCCAGTGCCGGGAAGAAGAATGCCACGATGGCGGAGATGATGATTGCACCGAAGATGGAAGCCGTTACCTGCGCGAGCCCCAGTCCGAATACGATGTTCCGCATGGCGACCAGCTGCCGCAGGGAGAATCCCAGTCCGACGGTAAACATCATGAACACCACGCCGAATTCAGCCAAGCTGCTGAGCGGGGCTGCATCGCTGACAATCCCCGTGGAATATGGACCGATAAGCACCCCTACCGCCAGATAGCCCAGGATGGATGGCAGTTTGAACGAGCGGAAGAGAAGAACCCCTAAAACCGCTGTTCCAAGCATGAGTAAAACAAATTCAAGGGAGTGCATGGATAAAACGTATTGAAATCAGGTAAATTAATGATTATAACAGATTTTTTCACAACAACCATTTACATGAGCCAGATTATCTGTAATCAGATATTACGACGACATTGGGGCTGTTTTCCGGTGTTGTTTGGCATCCACCATGACAGGGGATATTGACGGGATAAGCACATTCCGTGCCTGACTTCACTCATCTTGTCTTTTTCGGTTTATACTTGCGCGGTAGACATTAAAGCGCATATACCATGTCAATCGATAAAGTACGGGCTTTGAGGCTGGCTGACGATACGCTGCGTATCGAATCCCAGGAAATCGAAGCGCTCAGAAAACGTCTCCAGAATGAGGACTCGGCAGCTTTCGCTGAGTCGGTTGCCTGCCTGCTTGGCTGCAAGGGGCGGGTTGTTGTTTCCGGTATCGGGAAGTCCGGCCATATTGCCCGCAAGATTGCAGCGACGATGGCGTCGACCGGTACACCGGCGATGTTTGTGCATCCTGCCGAAGCGATGCATGGCGACCTGGGGATGATCACCCATGATGATGTGTTCATCGGGATTTCCTATTCCGGGGAAGCGTCTGAGATCCTGTCGATTGCCCCGATCATCAAACGGATGGGAACCCATTTCATTGCGATGACCGGCAGTCCTGATTCCAGCATGGCGAAGGTTGCCGACCTGCATCTGAACCTGCATGTTGAACGGGAAGCCTGCCCATTGAACCTGGCACCGACGGCAAGTACGACGGTGACGCTCGCACTGGGCGATGCACTGGCGGTTGCGACGCTGGATGCGAAGGGTTTCCGTGAAGAGGATTTCGCACGCTCCCATCCAGGTGGTGCGCTGGGCAGACGTCTGCTGACCCGTGTGGCCGATGTGATGCGCAAGGGTGATGCAGTGCCAATTGTGAAGAGTGGCACGAAGCTGTTTGATGCCCTGTTTGAGATCACGAAGAAAGGTATCGCGATGACGGCAGTGGCAGATGCGGATGGCAAGGCGATCGGTGTGTTCACCGATGGTGACCTGCGCCGTCTGATCGAGAAGCAGAAGGATCTGTCTGCATTGACGATCGATGAGGTGATGTCGAAGAATCCAAGGACCATCGGCGCCGACAGGATGGCTGTCGAAGCGGTTTCGATCATGGAGAAATTCCGGATCAACCAGTTGCTGGTGACCGATGCAGAAGGCAGACTGACCGGTGCGCTGCATATCCATGACCTGACGGTGGCGAAGGTGATCTGATGGCAAGGAAAACACTGCAGGAACGCCTGGCGAAGATCCGGATGGTCATCTTTGATGTGGATGGCGTGCTGACGGATGGCAAGATGCATTACACGTCTGATGGCGAGTTTTTCAAGAGTTTCCATGTGCGGGATGGGCTGGGTATCCGTTTCCTGAAACGGGCGGGTATCGGCACAGCGATCATCAGCGCACGCAATACCCCAACAACGAACCGACGCGCGGCGGATATCGAGATTGCCCATATCATCCAGGGGGCGATGGATAAACGCGAAGCGCTGGCAAAACTGTGTGAGCAGACGGGGGTCACGCCTGAGGAATGTGCCTATATCGGCGATGATGTGATCGACCTGCCGGCTATTACCCGTGTCGGGGTCTCTTTTGCCGTGAACAATGCGCACCCTGAGGTGCTGGCACGCGCGGATATCATTACCCACAATGTCGGTGGCGACGGCGCAGTCCGCGAGGTCTGCGATGCGGTCCTGAAGGCGACGGGTGGCTATAACACGATTCTGGAGTCTTATCTGAAATGAATGCCGGAGTAAAATCAGCCAGACGTCGTCAGGCAGTCATCGTCTTCATCATCGCGGTGCTGATTGCACTGGGGTCGATGTGGGTCCGCATGGTCCAGAAGAAGAACGAGATGAAGGACGCACCGGAAGTCGAACGGTCCGATCCTGACTATACCGTCGAGAATTTCCGCTATTACCGTATCCAGCCGGACGGCAAGCCGCAGTATGAGGTGCGTGGCACGAAACTGACGCACTTTCCTGTCGAGGATGCCTATAAGGTTGAGAAACCGGAAGTCTATATGCAGAACAGCCGCGGCCTGCTGCAGACGGTTCATGCGGATGATGCGTTCATCGAGGATTTCAATACGAAGGTCCACCTGTCCAACAATGTGAAGCTGACGGAAGAAGGCGACAAGGGTAAGGCGGACCGCATCCTGACCACGGAGTATCTGCTAGTCTATCCGGATGAGGAGGTCGCAACCAGCGACCGTGAAGTGACCATCAGACAGGGCAAGAATGTCATGAAGGGTGTCGGCATGACTGCGAATGCAGCCACCCAGGAACTGGAGATGAAGGGACGTGTCCATGTGACGCTGTACCCGAACGGCGACAAGGCGGAGAAACCGAAGCCTGAAGCCTCCCAGGCCTCTGCTCCAGCCGATGCCAATGCTCAACCAACGTCAACAGCCAATCAGAGTGACGAACCATGAAAAAGAATTTCCTAAAAGCCGCCGCCTTCTGTCTCTGTGCCGCGCTTGCTTTCGGCGCACATGCTGAAAAGGCAGACAAGAACAAACCGACAAACATCGAAGCGGATCAGATGAATTCGGATGATGTGAATCAGATAACGATTTTCACCGGCAATGTAGTCCTGACGAAGGGCACAATCCTGATCAAGGCAGGTCAGGCGAAGGTCGTGACCGATCCTGAGGGTTACCGCTATGTCACGCTGTATGCGGCACCGGGGACGCTGGCGTCCATGCGCCAGAAGCTGGACAGTGCGCCGAACCAGTGGATGGAAGGCTACGGCAAGCGAATTGAATACAATGACCGTGATGAGGTCGCCCAGTTCTTCACCAATGCCCGTGGCAAGAAGCTGGAAGGTTCCCGGGTCATCGAGGATATCGTCGGCGAATACCTGTCTTATGACGCGAAAACCGAATACTACAATGCTTTCAACACCAACGAGGGGTATTCCCGGGCTGGGGCTGGCCGTGTGAGAGTTGTTATGCAGCCTAAATCCACCACTTCAAGGCCTAAGAAATGAGCGAGAACATAAGTAAACTGGTTGTCAGGGAACTTCAGAAGACCTACGGTAAACGTACGGTTGT
The DNA here is from genome assembly GCA_963651715.1 of Anaerovoracaceae bacterium. GTDB lineage: Bacteria > Pseudomonadota > Gammaproteobacteria > Burkholderiales > Burkholderiaceae_D > Oxalobacter. The sequence continues at coordinate 1,647 of CAVJQJ010000159.1, read as the reverse complement.
GACGGATGTGTCCGTTGATGTCGCAAGTGGTGAGGTTGTCGGTCTGCTGGGACCTAACGGTGCGGGGAAGACGACTTCTTTCTATATGATTGTGGGACTGGTGCCTGCGGACAAGGGAACGATTGAGCTGGACGGTGAGGATCTGACCCACCTGCCAATCCACAGCCGCGCCCAGATGGGGCTGTCTTACCTGCCTCAGGAAGCCTCTGTCTTCCGTAAGCTGACGGTTGAGGAAAACATCAAGGCGGTGCTGGAACTGCAGAAGGAAGATGGCAAACCGCTGGGCAAGGATGAGATCAACCGCCGTCTGGACAAGCTGCTGGACGACCTGCAGATCACGTTCCTGCGCGAGAACTCTGCCCTGTCGCTGTCAGGTGGTGAACGCCGACGCGTTGAAATCGCCCGTGCACTGGCAACGAATCCCCGCTTCATCCTGCTTGATGAACCGTTTGCAGGGATTGACCCGATTGCGGTCGGCGAAATCCAGCGTATCGTACGTTTCCTGAAAGACCGTGGCATCGGTGTGCTGATCACCGACCACAATGTCCGTGAAACGCTGGGGATCTGTGACCATGCTTACATTGTGAATGCCGGCACGATTCTGGCGAGTGGTTATCCGCAGGACATCATTGCAAACGAAGCCGTCAAGAAGATTTATCTGGGCGAAAACTTCAGGATGTAAACCACAAGGATTTTATGAAGCAGAAACTGCAGGCACGGGTCGCACAGCACTTCTCACTGACGCCACAACTTCAGCAGTCCATCAAGCTGCTGCAGCTGTCCAGTGTGGAACTGAACGAGGAAATCGAGCGGATGCTCGAGGAGAATCCTCTGCTGGAACGGCTGGACGACCCGCTTGGCAATGCTGCCCGCTTCCAGGGCGATGGCAGTATGATCCGCCAGCAGTCTGCAGGTCCCGGTGACCACACGGAAGCAGCCCCTGTCAATAATCAAGAAAATGAACTGACCGGAGAAGCTTCTTTCTCTGATGGTTATGATGACAGTCAGCATGAATTTCAGGCGGAAGAGAACCGTACCTGGGAAGACCGTGTCCTGCCAGACCGTCAACCAGATGATGAAAAATTCAACCCGCAGCTGGAAGCACCCCCTGAAACACTGAAGGACCATCTGATCGGTCAGATGCGGGTGAATGTCCGTGACCTGCGTCAGCGTGCCTTGGTGCGTCTGCTGATCGATGCATTGGATAACAATGGCTATCTGATTGAATCGCTTGAAGAGATGATGGACTGGCTGCCTGATGAGCTGGCGCTTTCAATGGATGAGCTCGAAGAGGCGCTTGAGGTGCTGCAGACGTTCGATCCGCCAGGTGTCGGTGCCCGTTCCATCACGGAGTGTCTGGCGCTTCAGGTGAAGTTGATGCCGAATGTGCCGTTCATTATCCGGAAATATGCCCAGGAGATTGTGGCGGACCATCTGAAGGCGTTTGCACAGCATGACTACGCAAAACTGAAGAAGGCGGTCGGCTGTGATGATGAGGATATCGCCGAGATCAACACGGTCATCCAGCAGTGCAATCCACATCCAGGCGCCGCGTTTGCATCCGATACGGCGGATATGGTGATTCCGGAAGTATTGGTCACGAAAAAGGATGATGGACGCTGGCATGCAGAGCTGAATCCAAGCACG
>CAVJQJ010000158.1:0-5332 GCA_963651715.1 Anaerovoracaceae bacterium | reverse complement strand
CTGCTTAGCTGGGGGTTTTCTTATGATAATAAACAGAAAAGGGTGCCCGTAAGCACCCTTTGAAAACTCAGCGGCGAGACAGATCACATCAACACGCCGGTCACCCAGATCTCAATCCCGATCAGCACCAGCACGATACCGCCCAGCAGTTCAGCCCTGCTCGAAAACCGCGTCCCGAACTTCCGCCCGATAATCAGCCCGCCGATACAGATGAAAAACGTCACCACACCGATGATCAGCGAACACAGCAGCGCATCCCACCAGCCATAATCCGCAATCGTGAACCCCACCGACAGCGCGTCGATCGAAGTCGCCACCCCCTGCGTCATCAGCACTGCAAAACTCAGCGGCTTCACCTCATCATCGTCATCGCCGCCTTTCAGCGCACCCCAGATCATCCCGCCACCGATATACAGCAGCAGACCCAGTGCCACCCAGGGAATAAACGGCTCAATCGCCTGCATATACTGCACAGCCGTATGCACCACAATCCAGCTGATCAGTGGCATCGCCGTCTGGAAAAAACCGAAAGTCCCCGCAATCAGGCACATCCTGCCCGCACGCATCCGCGCATCCTGCAGACCATTCACCAGCGAAACCGAAAACGCATCCATGGCAAGCCCAAAACCAAGGAGCACACTATTGATAAAAAACATCAGAAACCTGCCATCCCTATGGACAGAAACCAAAAGGACAAAAGTATAACCCTTTTAAAACAACGCACAACCGCCGACCACCCGAACATAATCATATCTGGACAACCATCGGAGCAGGGCGCATTTTCACTGTCAGACACAATATTCCATGTTGTATAAAACCAAAACCCGTCACAGCAGGAATAATTGAACCATATCATCAGCCAAACCATCCAGAAACCTGATAGACTGGCACCATCGGACGGACAACACAAAAGGCTCCCAAGGCCGAGCTGAAAACTTGAAAAAACGAAGGGAAATTGAAATGAGCAACCGCGACGACTTTGAAGATTTCGACGCATTTGGCGACTTCGCCGGTGAAATCGAAACCACCCCAGAAGGCAAGCAGCTGCCACGCATGAAACTCTACAGCGGCGGACACCTTGACTTCAGCAACATGCGGCCACAGGACTTCAACCCACTGGACATTGCCCACTCATTGTCCTGCCTGCCACGCTTCAACGGACACACAAACGTCTTCTTCAGCGAAGCACAGCATGCGCTCCTCGTCTCCGACATCCTGCCGGTTGAACTCTCATTCAACGGTCTGCTCGTCAACGCCTCCAAGGCATACGTCGGTTCATCCCCGATCTTCCGCCTGCTCGCGGAATCCATGACCATCCGCAACAAAGTCGATGACGCCATCTGCGACGCATTCCACCTGCCACATATGAGCGAAGAAGTCCAGGCGGCCAACAACCTCGCAACCGCCATTGAAATGCGTGACCTCATGAACTTCACGCCAAAAGGCATCGACATTCCAGACCTGCCATACTTCCAGAAAAAACTCGTCCCACTGTCACTGGAAGAAGCCAAAGACCAGTACCTCGAACGCTTCAAAGGCTTCCTCACCAAAGATCCAGAACTGACCAAGGAATTGGGCAGAATCTTCAACGAAATCTGGGTAAAATAACCCGGTACAACACTCAAGAGCAACAAACAGACAGCGGATGGGCTATCCTGTCAGGATAGCCCATCTGCATTTTTGAAAGGAACATCATGACCGACCTGCTAGACCTCATGAAAGAACGGTGCAGCTGCCGCAGCTTCAAATCCGATCCAGTGCCTAAAGAACTCGTCGACAAAGTTATCGAGGCTGGCCTCTACGCTGCCTCTGGCCGTGGCATGCAGTCGCCCATCATCATCGCCGTCACCAACAAAGAACTCCTCAAAGAACTCAACATCGTCAACGCATCCTTCGGCGGCAATCCCGACCCTTTCTACGGCGCACCCGTCGCCCTCATCGTTGCCGCAGAAACCAGCAACAGCACACAGGCATACGACGGCGCGCTCACCCTCGGCAACATGATGCTCATGGCACACCAGCTGGGCCTCGGCAGCTGCTGGATCCACCGCGCAAAACAGGAATTCAGATCCGAATTCGGCAAGAAACTCCTCGAACGTTGCGGCATCACCGGCAACTATGAAGGCGTTGGCCATCTCGCACTCGGTTATGCAACTGCTCCAAGCAGCTTCGTCTTCCCACGTTGTCCAAACCGCGTCTTCTACATCGACTGACCAACCACAGCTTCAACAGTAGGCGATGCAAGCCAAAGCAAAGAAAAAGCCCCATGTTGTCATGAGGCTTTTTCTGTCTGACAGATAGCGTAACAGCTTGATTATTTGCCCAAAGGGCCGTATTCAACAGGAATCCAGCGGTAGCCACCGTTCTTCTCAGAAACAATCCGTCCAATCCCCGGGAAAGGCAGATGCATACCAGCAACCCACTCATCCGAATCAGCCACCTGCTTCATGATTGCTAAACGCGTCTTTTTAGCGGCATTCGTATCAATGTCATAATCAATCGTGACCTCAGGATGGGCAAACTGAATCGCATAATTGTGGACAATATCCCCCCAGAGCATCAGCTTCTGTCTGCCGGAAGCAACCTCAAGAACCATATGTCCAGGCGTATGCCCATAAGCCGCAGCCGATCGGATGCCCGGCACAATCTCCGTTCCCGGCTTAACCGTCTTCCAGTGACCATCTAAATACGGCTGTGTAGACTGAACCGCCAGCTTGAAATATCCCCTGTGGTTTTCAGCCGCAGTGGCGGCAGCTTTCTCAGACAGCCAGAAATCAGCATCCTTCTGGCTGGCATAAACCGTCGCATTCGGGAAAACCCGCTTTGCACCATCAACCAGCCCCCCCGTATGGTCACCATGCAGATGCGTCAGGATAACCGTATCAACCTGCTCAGGCGTATAACCCGCAGCCTTCAGATTATCCAACAGCAGCCCCCTGTTCGCATCACCAAACAGCTTGCCCGTCCCCGTGTTCACCAACACCAGATTTTTGCCCGTATTCACCAGATAAGCCATCCTTGGATTCTTCATCGGCGTCTTGCCATAGTGATGCGACAGAAGCCGCTTGATCTGGGCCGTATCCATATCCTTCAGCAGTGCAGGATTGAAATCGAAAGCTCCGTCAAAGAGCGACGTCACCTCCACCTGACCGATGTGCATCCGGAAATACCCCGGTGCCTGAACCCCGGACTGGGCGGGAACAGCCTGTTTCTTTGACCTCAATGCCGCATACTGCGGTCCCCGGTTTGACTGCTCAGAAACTTTCTCAGCCTTCTGTGGTGTATGCACCGCCTTCGGCTTGGCGCTTGCGGTAGAACAAAAAACAAAAGTTGAGGCTAAAAATCCAGCCAATACTGCCTTCGACAACATCGTTGATTTCATCTCCATAAAACCCTCCAATTTTTACCTGAAGCAAATATCGCGGTTACAACCTGAAACCCATCATACTGTGAAAACACAGAAAAGACGAAGCCCGTTCAATAATAGAAAAACGGCCCTCAGCGGATCCGTCTGGCAGATCCTGATGCAGAAAAGCAGCGGAGTGGGGGGGAAGCGTACCCTAGAAACAACCGTTACAAATTAAAACATTTTCAGGCGAAACAAAGTGATACAGTAGTACCTGAAATTTCTTCATAAGCCCCCAGTACCCGGTGGGGAAAAACCGGTACAGCATCCGATGCCGCAATCCTTTCAGCAGGCGGATGCCAGACGGACTCCGCAAAAACCAACACCCAATCCTTAGTTAAAGAAAAAAGAAACCCGGCTGTCGTCCCTTAGCAGTCGGGTTTTTTTTGATGGCATCGCCATCGTCAGGCGTGGCAGATACAGCCCAGACAGCCTGTCAGCCTATTTTTCCCCAGGCCCCACAACCCGTCGTGACTTCGTCAGAACCGGATGACGTCCCTGCCTGAACGACGTCATCGCATCATTCATGCCCTTCATGATCTGCTTCATCCGGCCAGCCAGATCCTCAAGCCGTTCCAGCTCATCAGAATCCAGCTTTTCAGACATCCGCTTATCGATGATCTTCGACACCTTCTTCACCTCAGGCGCCAGCGCATTCATCTTCTGGAAGAAATCATGTCCCCCGTGAACCGCATCAGGCACATCCAGCGCCACACGCCCGATTTTCACAGGCGTTTCCGCCCAATCCCTTGAACGTCTGTTCAGGTCACACAGCATCTTATAGATCGCCCGATGGTCCGCATCATCAAACATCACCGCCAGACTTGCTGTCACCGCCTGAACCTCCGCCATGATTTCCATCCCGCGGACCTTCACCACACCGATATTGCCTGGCACCACAGGAATCTCAGCAGGAGACTCCTCAGAACTCTTCAGCAGCGTCGTATTGTCCCCGTCGTTCATCAGATTCACCGACGCAATCCCCGTCACAGGATGTTGGTCCACCGCGGCAACCGTACCCGTCATGATAGGAGCTCCTTCATTGATCTCCATCACCACATCGATAAAACCGCTTTCCTCCTTGCTGAACCCCACCGAAGCCACACGGCCGACCTCGATCCCGTTCATCTTCACCTTCGCCCCCTCATGGAGTCCATAAACCGGAATCGTCGTATGCAGACGGTAAGGCGTTGGCGAATGCCTGTCGCGTCCGAAAATAAACACCGTGGCGAGAATCACAACAGAGAAAACGGCGATGAAAATCCCCGTAATCCAAGCATAAGAACTCCGTTCCACAGCAACACTCCGAAAGCACCAGACAAACACCCGCAGACAGCAGGGCAACCCATGGCAGGAAAACACCGCCATAAACAGACAATCTTATCCTGAAACACACCCCATGGACCATCAACAGCCAAAAAAATCCCAGACAATCCCCTGGCGCCTGGCAGCACCGTTAATCCATAGCCCCCAATAACCAACCATAAACCCACTTGCACAACTGAAAATAAATGGCCCTGTTATACAATGTTGTTGATTTTAAATTCAATCTGATATACAATATTCTCATTGAATTGTTAATCATTCAGGAGAATGTCAGATGGATATCGACAAAATTGTTAAAGCATTCAAAGCTTTATCACCATCTGAACAGGAATTGTTCAAGAATACCATACTCAATGAGATAGAACATTCTGACAAGTCCAAAAATGCCAATCTGGAAATCAACGAATTTGTTTCAGAATCCAGATTTTCCAAAGGCATATACTGTTCACATTGCAAATCTGAAAAATTTGTCAGGAATGGTAAAACCAAAGATGGTGGTCAGCGTTATCTTTGCAAAGAATGTCACAAGACGTTTACCGCAACGACCAATACCCTGCTTTCATATACACACAAGGAATTGTCAATCTGGAAACGATATAT